>JBBQWK010000225.1:0-3795 GCA_038210695.1 Alphaproteobacteria bacterium | reverse complement strand
GGCGCGCAAAAGGCAGAGCCTTGTTTCGCTGATGGGCATTGTCATCGGCGTTGGTTTTTTCCTGACCATTTCCTCGCTGATGCAGGGCTCGGAAAGGGATTTTATGAAACGGCTGGTGGATAATTCGCCGCATATCACCGTATCGGATGAATACCGCAGCCCGAAGCGCCAGCCGCTGGAGGTGTTGTACCCCGATGGCATTATCGAGCTGCGCCATGTGACGCCGGAAACGGAAACCCGCGGCATTCGCGGCTTCCGCCAGATCCTGGACCAGCTGCAGGCCATGCCGGGCGTGCGCGCCTCCGGCGTTTTGACCGCGCAAGGCATTTTAAGCTACGCGGGGCGCGATATCAGCCTCAACCTCAACGGCATGGTGCCGGCTGAAATCCGCGATATCACCACCATCGAAGACCATATTACCCAAGGCTCCGTTGACGAGCTGATCGCCAACCGCGACGGCATCATCATCGGCGATGGCATGCTGAAAAAAAATGCGCTGCGCATGAGCGACAATATTACGCTTGCGTCATCAACAGGTCAGGTGCGCAGCTTTAAAATCGTCGGCGTGTTCCGTACCGGCCGCACAGACTATGATGAAACGCAGGCCTTCGTTGATATCAAACGCGTGCAGGCCATGACCGACCGCAGTAACCGCGCCAATTCGATCATCATCAAGCTTGCCAACCCCAACGACGCGCTGGCCTTTTCAAAATCGCTGGAAAGCCGCATTGGCTATAAGGCAGTATCGTGGCAGGAAGCGTCGGAAGACCTGCTCAGCACGCTCGTCGTCCGCAATGTCATCATGTATTCGGTGGTGAGCGCCGTGCTGATTGTCGCGGCCTTTGGCATTTACAACATCATTTCCACCGTCGTCATGGAAAAGCAGCGCGATATCGCGATTTTAAAATCCATGGGGTTTGAGGCGAAAGACGTCCAGAAAATATTCCTTATTCAGGGCGCGCTGCTGGGGGTGGCGGGGCTTGTCCTCGGGCTGCCCTTGGGCTGCATCATGATGATAATGCTGGGGCAGGTAAAACTACGTCCGCCGGGGGTCAGCGAAATGGTCAATATCCCGCTGGACTGGAGCCTGCCGCAATTTATTCTTGCCGGCAGCTTCGCCTTCCTCTCCGCACTGCTCGCCAGCTACCTGCCGGCGCGCAAGGGCGCGGCGGTGATGCCGGTTGATATTTTAAGGGGTAGCTGATGAAGCTGCTGGAAGCCCGCCACTTAACCCGCACGCTGCAGGGCGACATTCCGGTGACACTGGTGCGCGATGCGGATGTGACGGTGGAGCTTGGCGAATTCGTCGCTATTACCGGCCCTTCCGGCTCCGGAAAATCCTCCCTGCTTTATCTTCTCGGCCTACTTGACCGCCCGACTGCGGGCACGGTCACGGTAGACGGGCAGGATACGTCCAAACTGAGCGAAGATGCGCTGGCGCGTTTCCGGCTGGAGAAAATGGGATTTATCTTTCAGTTTCACTTCCTGCTGGCGGAATTCACAGCGCTGGAAAACGTCATGCTGCCCATGCAGCGCCTTGGCAAATTATCGGAGCGCGACATTCGTGACCGCGCACGGCAGCTGCTGCGCGATTTAGGCCTCGAGGAACAGGCAGATAAATTGCCCAAACAAATGTCCGGCGGGCAGGCGCAACGCGTCGCCATTGCAAGGGCGCTATCCAACAAGCCGCGGCTGATACTGGCGGACGAGCCGACCGGAAATCTTGATTCCGCCTCCAGCCATAATGTGCAGACAATTTTAAAAGACCTTGCGGCAACGGGCGAATGCTCTGTCGTTGCGGTGACGCATGATACCGCCTTCGCCGATTTTGCCGGCCGCCGCGTTCATGTGGTCGACGGTGTCATCACCGATCACACCGTGCAGGCTACAGCTGCGCCTTAAGCGCATTCTGCAGGAAACGCGCGAAGCCATCCCGAATGCGCGGCCCCCAGCCGGGGAAATCCCCCTCGCTGCGCTTGATCAGCTCCAGCAGCGTAAAGACGTAATAAATATCGGCCAGCGGCGTGGCAATGGACCACGCGCGGCCATGCTCATTCTCAGGCACATCCCAGCCACCAAGTACGCAGCGTTGCAGGTCGGCGAAACCTTGGCTGTCCGGTGCAAGACCATAGCGCCCAGCCGCTTTGGAGGCACAAGCGACAAGCGGCAGCAGCGGATTGCCAATCGTCACCTCGCCCCAGTCGATGATGGCAACATGGCCGCTGGCATGGTCGATGACCATGTTGTTATCCTGCAGATCCGAATGGTTTAACGCGTCAGGAATATTGTAAGCCGCCAGCGCATCGCAAAGCTGGCGCAGCAATGCGATACTTCCTCCTAATGCCGCAACATCAATCTCCCATTTGCGGCAGGTGCCCTCATCGGCGAGTAATTCTTCAAGCAATACAGGCAGCCGCGCCAGCCGCCAGTCAGCCACGCCAGCTGACTCGAAATCGGCGAGGCGGGGCACTGTCGATTTCTGGATCGCGGTGCTAACCGTGATGCTTTTTAAAAATGTTTCAGAGTTGAATCCGTTTTTGAAAAAGCTGCGCAGCGTTTCATCGCCGCAAGGCTGTAAAATAAAACACCGCGTCGCCGCATCTTCGGCGACAAGGGCGGGTATCATACCGGCACAATCAACCGACAGCAGCTGTAGGATTTTCGCCTCAATAAAAAGCGCGGGCGGCGTTTTTTTCAGGTAATAGGTTTTTCCAGCGGCGCGAAGGCGCGCGACATGGGAATAGGGGGTGACGGCAATGTCCTCGACGCTGTCGAGCCCTGCACCAATCGCGGAAGCGGCCCAGTCGAGCGGTAGCGGCATGGCGGTCAGCGTCCCTTATAATCGGCCCAATTCGCCTCGATATTGAATTCGGCGGCGTAGCTGCTCATGTAGTACGACAGGTAATAGAAGTGGAAATCATCGCTCCACAAAATCTGCTGCGGCTTTCGCGCGGGATCGGAATTATCCATCATGTTCTCGTCCGTGACCGTGCCCTGACTTATCGCGCGGCCGTCAACAAGGACGGTGTAGGTGCAGGTGAACTTCACCTTCTTGTCATCGGCAGGGTCAAGCTCCGCCTTCAGCGCCATGTCGATATGCGCCTTTTTCTCATGCGGCGTCATATCGGCGTCATAGGTGGTATAGGTTTCATCCGTGCTTTCGGTGAGGGTATTCGGCCCGTCCTTCGAATATTCAATGCGGCGGGACATGCCGGGAAGCTCGTCACGCTCGAATTTTATTTCGAGCAGGTTCTTGGCGGGCTTCACGTCAAAACTCGCGAAGGAACGCACGATCTGGCTTGAATCAATGTTGATCAGGTAATGTCCCGCCTTCAGCGGCGTCAGCACAGGGCGGATATGCTGCCCCGGTTCCCCGCCGACGAGGAAGGAAGAACCATCCGCAAAGCGTGCGGCATCCGCCCTGTAATCTACAAGGCTGATTTCCGGCGTGCTGTTGACGAATTTGATCGAAAAATAGGTGCCGGCCGCCGCCAGTAAAATCAATCCCAGCGCCGCGCCCGCCATACGCTTTACCGAGAAGCCGCCGGCTTTTACCGCGCCGGCAGGTGCTTTCGGCTTTGTCAGTTTCGGGTTATAGGGCTCGTAAATTTCAATCGGTTCGGGAATGCCCTTCAGCGCGTAGCGCCCGTGCTTTTCCCAGCCGACGGGCGTGTCGGACTTTTCATTCAGCCAGCCGCGCGCGCTGTCAAATACGGGATAGGTGACCAGCACCTGTCCGCCATCGGCGAGGGATTCAACCCGCGCCGCGCGGTTGACATGGCGGCCGAAGACATC
>JBBQWK010000224.1:0-3795 GCA_038210695.1 Alphaproteobacteria bacterium | reverse complement strand
CTCATGAAAATAAAAACCGTGGGCGCGCTGCAGCCGGTGCAGTCGACCATTGTGCGCAAGAACTGCCGGAGCTTCGATGCCATAGCGCACCAAAGCGGCGCGTCGCTGGTTGTCGAGCTGGAGGAAATCCAGAATTCCGCGCCGCGGTCCGAGCTGCTTTACGACCGGCTGCGCAACTTCGCCATTGGCATGCACAAGGCCAAGGGTTTCGATGATATTTTCAGCCATGTGGTGGAAGGCATCCGCGATATTACCGGCTTTGACCGCGTCAAGCTTTACCGCTTTGACGAAGACTGGCACGGCGAGGTGGTGGCCGAAAGCCGCGCCGATTATATGCCGAGCTACAAAGGCCTTCACTTCCCCGCCTCCGACATTCCGGAGCAGGCGCGGAAATTGTACATGAAAAGCTACCTACGACTGATCGCCAGCACCACCTACAAGCCGGTGCCGCTGGTACCGCCGCTGAACCCCGCAACGGGCGCGCCGCTCGACATGAGTCTTTCGGTGTTGCGCAGCGTATCGCCCGTCCATATCCAGTATCTTGAAAACATCAACGTGCGCGCCTCGATGTCTGTTTCCATCATCCAGAACGGGGCGCTGTGGGGGCTGGTCGCCTGCCACCACAACACGCCGCTGCATGTGCCCTATCAAGTGCGCAACATCTGCGAAATCATGGGGCATATCTTTTCGGCGCAATTGTCGACGATGGAAGATTTTTCAAAGCGGGAGGAGCAGGACCGCCGCGACGATTTAGTGCGCAAACTCTCCGCCGCGCTGGACGGCAATCCCCGCATCGACCGTTTGATGGATCATTCGAGCAGCCTTGCGCGCGAGGCGCTGAATGCCGATGGCCTTGCGGTCAAAACCTTCGTCCATGTACTGCAGTATGGCGATGTGCCGGAGCCTGATATAATGGCGGCGCTGATGGAGTGGTTGAACAACAAAGGTGATGATAATATTTTTTATACCGACGACGCGCAAAAGCAGTTTCAAGATGTGCCCGCGCTGGCAGCGCTGACCGGCGGCATTCTTGCCGTGCCGATCAGCCGGCGCAGCCATGACTATATCGTTTGGTTCCGTAACGCCATCGTCAAGGAAGTATCTTGGGCGGGTAACCCCGAAAAACCGGCGGAGGAAACAACAGCCGGCTACCGCCTGACGCCGCGCAGCTCCTTCGAGCTGTGGAAACAGCAGGTACGCCACCGCAGCGCCGTCTGGTCGGATAGCGACGTTAAAACCGCGCGCGGCGTTGCCGCCGTTCTGCTCGAGAGCGAAAAGATGAATGCAGAGCAGGCGAATGTCGCCAAGACCGAATTTCTCGCCAACATGAGCCACGAAATACGCACGCCGATGAACGTGATCATCGGCCTGTCCCGAATCCTTGCCGAAAGCCGGCCGCTGACGGAGCGGCAGAAGCAGTTCGTGAAAACACTGCAGATCAGCGCTGATGGCCTGCTGGTGCTGATCAACGACCTGCTCGATATTTCAAAAATCGAAAGCCGCAGTCTTGAGCTGGAGCAAATTCCCTTCAGCCTCGACAAGCTGCTGCAGGAAGTCATCAGCATGATGTCGGTGAAGGCTGTCGAAAAAGGTATTCATTTTGCGCTGCAGGAAGTGGCGGATGCCGGCAAGACCTATGTGGGTGACCCGGGGCGCATGCGCCAGATTATCCTCAACCTGTGCAGCAACGCGCTCAAATTTACCGAAAAAGGCAGGATTGACCTGATCGTCCATGCCGCCCCCTCCGCCGACCCAGAAATCGAGCAGGTATGCATTACTGTGCGCGATACCGGCATCGGCATCGCGGCGGACAAGCTTGAACAGATATTCCACAAATTCGTGCAGGCAGATGTGACGGTGTCACGCAAATACGGTGGTACGGGGCTTGGCCTTGCCATTACAAGAATGCTGGCGGAGGCCATGGGCGGCGAAGTGACTGTCAGCAGCCGTGAAGGCGAGGGATCCGAATTCGTCGTCTGCGTTTTCCTGAAGGTTGCCGGTACCGCCAAACCGGAAATTCAGGCCTTGGCGCCGGAGCGCCCGTGGATGGCGGAGCGGCCGCTGGTGCTGCTGGTGGAGGATTACGAGCCGAATATTCTGGTCGCTAGCACGTTTTTGGAGAATGGCGGCTACGACTGCCATGTGGCTCGCAGCGGTGTAGAAGCCGTGGAGCGTGTCAAGGCCGGGCATTATTTTGCCGTGCTGATGGACGTGCAGATGCCGGGCCTCAGCGGCCTCGAGGCGACGCAGATGATCCGCGAGCATGAACAAAAGAATAATCTACGCCGCATTCCCATCATCGGCATGACGGCCCATGCGCTGGCCGGGGATCGTGACCGTTGCCTTGTTGCGGGTATGGATGAATACCTCTCCAAACCCGTTAGCGGCGCGGCGCTGGAAGGCAAGCTGGAGCTGTTTAAAAAAGCGTCATAGGCACAAAAAAGCCCGCGAGGGCAAACCCTGCGGGCTTTTTAGAGTAGTAGAAATTTTATACGATGCGGTTAGACAGCAGCGCATGGGCGACAACGCCGATCGCGAAGGCGCAGGCAATGCTCTGCACCGGCTTTTCCTTGAAGCATTCGTGCATGGAGCTGATTTTGTCATCAACCGACTTGTAGGCGGCGTCCTTCAGGTTGGCGGGCGCGGCGGAAATGTGTTCTTTCAGCGATGACAGGTCCTTTTTCAGCGACGCGAGGTCAGCCGATATATTGGCGAGAGATTCTGGTTTGTTGTCCATGACGAAATCCTTCTATGGCTTTTATGAATTGCTGTATCAGCCTTCTAACGGCCGTGCCGCCACGCCGTTCCCATGATGCTGGTTAAATTTAACATTATTATGGCGATTCCAATATTTTAACTCGGTTTTTCGCGGATCCCGGCTTCGGTCCTGTGAATATTTCAACCGCAAGACCTTCTCCCTGCTGGCAAATCCTGCCGTCTTCTGTATGCTCTGCATTCTGGATGCAAGGGGCAGGTTTATTCCCCGGCATCGTCCAGCAGAGATGGTGCAGCGAGAAAAAATTCCACTTCGACCTCGCGCTTGTCGCGCGACGCTGGGCTAGTAGATCGGGTATTAAAACGGCGCACCATGACAGTCCATATCATCAAGCTCTCCGTCGGCTCCGAAAGTTTCAAAGACCTTGGCGACTGGCAAAAGCAGTGGCTGAAGGAACAGAAAACGTGCGGCAAGAAAAAGCCCGAGTTGATACATGTCACCCGCCATATGCCGAAGCGCGCGGAAGAAGTGCTGGATGGCGGCTCGATATACTGGGTTGTGAACGGCTGGATCGTCGGACGGCAGAAACTGCTCGAGTTGCGGCCGATGAAAAAGAACGGCGTCGCGCACTGTGGCCTCGTCTACGATAAAAAACTTATTCCCGTCCGTTGGCAGCAACGCCGCGCCTTTCAAGGCTGGCGCTATCTCAGCCCGCAAGACGCCCCGCCCGACCGCGAGGTTGGCGAAGCCGACGACGACCTGCCGCTTGAATTGCGGCAGGAGCTGATGGCGCTGGGGCTGCTTTAAATTTATCCGACCTTCGTCCAGTCAACCGGCTGCCGCCCGTGCTGCTGCAAATATTCGTTCGCCTTTTTGAAATGGCCGCAGCCGAGGAAGCCGCGGTGGGCGGAGAGGGGGGAGGGGTGTGGTGCTTCGAGGACGAGGTGTTTTTTGCGGTCGATAAAGGCGCCCTTCTTTTGCGCGTAGGAGCCCCAGAGCAGGAAGACGATATGTTCGCCCTTGTCATTCAGCGCACGGATGGCGGCATCGGTGAATTCTTCCCAGCCGCGTTTCTGGTG
>JBBQWK010000223.1:0-3806 GCA_038210695.1 Alphaproteobacteria bacterium | reverse complement strand
GTCAAGGCCGTCGATATCGAAGGTCAGGTAAACGTTCTTGCCCTTGAAGTGGTTGGTGATTTCCTTGATGTTCCAAGATGCCTTTTCGCGCGCCCAGTAAATTTTGACGCGGGATTTATTGGCTTCGAGGAAGGGGATTTCCGACGCCGAAATATTGCGGATACCGAAGGAGAACAGCTTCACGCCCTTGTTGTCGAGCGCGCGGCGCAGGGCGGCGGCATGCGAAAAATGCTCGCCATCATAGCCGTCACGCAAATCCGCATGCGCATCGAAATGCAGGATGTGCAGGTCTTTGTACTTGCGTGCGAAGGGGCGGATGGAGCCGGCGGTGATTGAATGTTCCCCGCCGAAAACCATGGGGAACTTGCCCATGTCCAGCACTTCCTGCACCTGTGCATCCAGCTGCTCGAGCGCCTTTGCGATCGGCTTCGCGATTTTCACGGGCTGCGCCGTGACGATGCCGATTTCGCGGAAAGGTTCGCACCAGAATTCATCGTCGAATAATTCAACTTCGTGGCTGGCGTCAATCATCGCCTGCGGGCCCTTGGCCGTGCCGCCGCCATAGGAAACAGAAGCTTCAAGGCCGAAGGGAATGATGACGGCGCGCGCATCGGCGACGGAGCTGGCGTCGGCCTTTTCAAGGCCAAGGAAGGCGTCCTGCGGGGGAATGAATTTCATGAAGTCTCTCCTGATGATGAGTGTTGCGCGAGCCAGACCGTGCGGCCGCCGCAAGCGGCATCGTCAACGGTATGGACAATAACCTTAAATCCCGCCATTTCAAGCAGGTTTTTGTATGCTTCGGGGGCGAGGCTGGCGTGGTGGATATCATGCCCCTGCATGGTGCCATAGCTGGTGCCATCCGCACCGCCGGTGTTGAACAGCAGCATCGCGCCCGTTGCCGCGTGGCGGCCGAACTTCGGGATCATCAGGCGTTGCTCGTCCCCCGTCATGTGGAAAAAACTATCCCACGCCAGAATAACGTCATAGCTGCCGCCAAAATCCGCCGTGCGCATATCGCCGACATGAAAATGCGCGGCGGGGAAGCGTGCTGCCGCCAGCTCGATCATGCGTGGGGCAATGTCAAAACCCGACACGTTAAATCCCTGCTCGATAAAGAATGCCGCCAGCGGCTCCCCGCTGCCGCAACCGGCATCCAGAACGCGCTTGCCGAGGGCAAGTGACAGAACGCGGTCAAGATAGCTTTTTTCAATAAGCTTCTTGTTGCGGCTGGCGTCAAACCAGTCGGCAATTTCCTGATACTGCGCTGCGACTTCCGTGCTGCGAGACATTTATTATTTGTCGATGATGCCGCTGCCCGCCGAAATGGCGAGGAAGGCGTCGCGGTCAAGGTTGACGTGGGGGCCGAGGTCATAGTCTTCGAGGTCTTCAATCGGCACCCAGGTGAATTCGGCGTGTTCGGGCGTCAGCGCCACTTTGCCCTTCACGAGACGGCAGAGGTAGGAGATGTTCAGCAATGGCTCCCCCGCGCGCTCGCCGGTGCGGGCGTTGAAAATCTGCATCGCTTCGACTTCAAGGCCGGTTTCTTCCTTGTATTCGCGGGCGACGGCTTCTTCGGGGCTTTCGTTCGCCTCGATCCCTCCGCCGCAGAATTCCCAGCCGATATGCTCGTTGCTGGCGGGTTGGGGCGCGCGCTGCAGCAGCAGTACCTCGCCGTCATCATTCATCAGCACGCCAAGGGCGCGGACGTTGAAATGAGCCATATTAAAAATCTCCTTAAAAAGAATTCCGGCCGGAGCATTGGCCCCGGCCGGATGGTATCTCAGCCAAGCTTACTTGAAAAGCTTCGCCCAGTTTTTGCGGCTGCGTTTTTTCCAGTGACCGCGATGGTAAGCGTCAGAGGCCAGCAGCGGCAGGACCGAGCCTGCTTCCGCAAAAACCATCTGTTCCATGGCAACGTCCACCTTACCCCAGCTGCAGGCTTCCTTCAGCGTGGAGGAGGAGCAGGCGCCGTCGCGCACATCGGCAACGGTGATCTGGATCGCGTATTTGTGCATGTCGACATTTTTGTGGCCGAGGATTTCAGCGCAGACGACGGTGTCTTGCGTGAAGTTCTTCGGCACGCCGCCGCCAACCATCAGAAGGCCTGTGGTGCCGGCCGCGATTTTGATGTCGGTGAGTTCGCGGAAGTCGGCAACCGCGTCGATGCACATGTAGTTCTTCGGGTTCTTTTTCTGGTGCAGGACGAGGCCGAAACCGGCCGAGCTGTCAACGAAAGCCGGGCAGAAGATCGGCACGCCGTGCTCATAGCAGGCCTGAACGAGCGAATTTTTCTTCTTCGCTTTTTTGGTCAGGTATTTGCCCATCTCCCAGATGAATTCGCGGGAGGAATAGGGGCGGCGCTCCAGCCCTTGCGCGATTTCGAAGATGGTATGGTCAACCGCCTGCAGGTCTTCTTCATCGATATAGGTGTCATAGATGCGGTCGATGTAGAGATCGCGCAGCTCGCGGTCATCCACTTGTGCATCGGCCTGGTAGTGCTTGAAGCCCAAGGCTTCAAAGAAATCCATGTCGACGATGGAGGCGCCGGTGGCGACAATCACGTCGACCATGTTGGATTTAACCATTTCGGTGTAAAGGTCCATGCAGCCGCCGGCCGAGGTCGAGCCCGCGAGCGTCAGGATGGAGGTTGCCGATTTATCGGCCAGCATGGTGTTGAAAATCTCCGTCGCGCGGCCGAGGTCGCGGGAGGTGAAGGACATTTTGCCCATGGCTTTGACGATGGGGCGCGCATCGAACGATTTGATGTCGATATGCTCGACCGTGTTGTTCAGCAGCGCCGCCTTGCGGTTGCTTTTCGGGTGAGGTTTCGCCTTAATGGACTTGAGGTTGCTTTTCATTGTCTCGTGGTTCCCTTGTCAATATCGCTGTTGCGCGGAAAGCAGGCGCCTTATCCCCGTTGGAGGATCAAGCTGCCTGCTTAGTTATAAGTTCTCGTTGTTCCTGTTAGAAGACCCTTAAGCGGCGCAAAGCTCTTTTGAATCCGTCGTTTCCTGGTCTTCATACATCGTGACCACCGGCGCCGACTTGACGCTGACGGTTTCATGGGCTGAGAAGCCGTTGAAATCGGTGCGCATCGTATTGCCGTAAGCGCCGAGCTGGCCGATCTCGATGTAATCCCCTTCCCGGACGTCTTCCGGAAGATAGAAGGGGCCTGGCATGTAGTCGATGCTGTCGCAGGTGGGCCCGTAGAAACGGAAACCCTTCAGCGGCGCATCGGTGCCTCCCGGCGTCGGACGGATGAGACGAACCGGGTAACGGAAACCGACATGGCCTGCATCAAACAGGCTGCCGTAGGTTCCATCGTTAATATAAAGGACATCGTCCTTGCGAAGATCGACCTTGACGATGACCGAGGCGCTTTCGGCGACCAGGGCACGGCCCGGCTCCGCCCAGATATCATAGCGGTCGGGGTGCGGCAGGCGGTCGAGCGCGTTTTCGATCGCGACTTTATAGTCGGCAAGCGGGGGCGGCTGCATGTCCGGATAGATCGAGGGGAAGCCGCCGCCAACGTCGATCACGTCGACCTTCGTGCGGGGCATGGAGCGCAGGATGCCGCCCACGATCGAGAGGGCGGTGTCATAGGCCTGCGGGTCCATGGTTTGCGAGCCGACATGGAAACAGATGCCGGTCTTGGCGGCCACTTTGCGGGCGGCTTTCAAAATCTCGGCGGCTTTTTCCGGCGCGGCACCGAATTTACCCATCAAGGGCAGCTCGGACGAGGTATTGGGCCTTGCCGTGCCCAAAAACACGAACGGCGCGGCCCCCCAATTTAACAAACACGGCCC
>JBBQWK010000222.1:0-3821 GCA_038210695.1 Alphaproteobacteria bacterium | reverse complement strand
CCTTCCGATAAATCCTTCAGCTATACGCTGCGCCAGCCCTTTGGCGTTGTCGCCATCATCTCGCCGTGGAACCTGCCGCTGCTGCTGTTTACGTGGAAACTTGCACCGGCACTTGCCAGCGGTAACTGCGTGATTGCCAAGCCGAGCGAGGTCACACCGCTTACCGCCTTTATGCTGGCGGGGCTTTGCAATGAAGCGGGCTTTCCGGCGGGCGTCCTGAACATCTTGCACGGCAAGGGCCCCAAGATTGGCGCAGCCATTACGGCGCATCCAAAAATTCTCGCCATTTCATTCACCGGCGGCACTGCGACGGGGCGGGAAATTTACACCGGCGGCGCAAAACGCCTCAAGAAAATATCGCTGGAGCTGGGCGGCAAGAATCCGACGATCGTGTTTGACGATGCCAATTTTGATTTAGCCGTGACCGGCGCAAAAATGGCGGGCTTCACCAATCAGGGCCAGATCTGCCTTTGTGGCTCCCGCATTCTGGTGCAGCAAAGCATCTTTGAAAATTTCAAAACGGCTTTCGTGGCCGAAGTCCAACCTTTAAGCCTTGGCGACCCCGAGCATGAAGATACGCTGCTGGGCGCCATGGTGTCTAAAGCACACATGGAAAAAGTCCTCGGCTATATCGACCTTGCCGAAAAAGAAGGCGGCAAAGTGCTGACCGGCGGTCGCCGCCGCATCATTCCCGGTCGTTGCGCCAATGGCTATTTCATCGAGCCCACCGTCATCGTAGGCCTTGCGGAAACCTGCCGCACCAATCAGGAAGAAATTTTCGGGCCCGTCGTGACCTTGATCCCCTTCACCGATGAAGCCGATGCCATCCGCATTGCCAATGCGACGGAATACGGCCTCGCCGCCTCTATCTGGACGGATAATAACGAACGCGCGGCGCGCGTTGCGGCACAAATTGACAGCGGCATCGTCTGGCTCAATTGCTGGAACATGCGCGACCTGCGCACGCCCTTTGGCGGCATGAAAAATTCCGGTGTCGGCCGTGAAGGCGGAATGCGTGCGCTTGAATTTTTTACGGAAGAAAAAACCATCTGCCGCCCCGCGGCCTGAAACAGGAGACATGAACATGACGCAATCTGCCGGACATATTTCAGACAAAGCACCCGAGCCCGTCGGGGCTTATCCGCATTCGCGACGTGTTGGCAACCTGCTGTTCCTCTCCGGCGTCGGCCCCCGCAAAAAGGGCAGCAAGGATATTCCCGGCGTGACGCTGGATGCAGACCGCAACATCACCGCCTACGACATTGAAACCCAGTGCCACAGCGTGTTTGAGAACGTGAAGAACATCCTTGAATCTTCCGGTGCCACCTGGGATGACCTTGTTGATGTCACGGTCTACCTCACCAACATGAAGGCGGATTTCAAAACCTATAACCGCCTTTGGGCTGAATACTTCGGCAAAAACCCGCCCTGCCGCACAACGCTGGAGGTGACGGCGCTGCCGATGCCGATTGCGATCGAGCTGAAATGCATCGCCGTGATGAAGGACTAAACCCATGCGCGCGCCGTTCAATTTCAAAAAATGGATCGATGATAACCGCCACGACCTGAAGCCGCCTGTCGGCAACAAGCAGGTTTATGAAGACAGCGATTTTATCATCATGGCCGTCGGCGGTCCCAACAGCCGCAAGGATTACCACGACGATCCCGGCGAGGAATTTTTCTTTCAGGTGGAGGGCGATATGGTCCTCCGCATCATGGAAAACGGCAAGCCGCGCGATCTTGATATCCGCGAGGGAGATATGTTCCTGCTGCCGGCACATGTACCGCATTCGCCGCAGCGTAAAGCCCATAGCGTCGGCCTCGTGGTAGAGAGGAAGCGCGACACGGCGGAGCTTGACGGTTTCCAATGGTATTGCGACCAGTGCCATACCAAGTTGCATGAAGAATATCTGCCGCTCAAAAATATCGTGGCAGACTTGCCGCCGCTATTCGATCGCTTCTGGAATAATGATGCAGCGCGCACCTGCAAATCCTGCGGTCATGTCATGCCGCTGCCGGAAAACCGCAAGAAGGCGGATTGATGGAACGCTGGGATGTCCATACCCATACCACCCTCTCGCCGGATACCTATCAGGCGCTGGAAAAATTTCGCCACTATGCCGACTTCATCCGCGTTCGAAAACATGCCGCCAAGCCCTGCTGCGCCGAGCTGGTAAATGCGAAGGGCGAAGTACAGCGGATTATCGAAGATAATTCCTACGACGGCGCGACGCGTATAGCCGACTGCGACAAATATGGCGTGACGCTTCAGGTGCTCTCTCCAACGCCGATGATGTTGCCGGATTACGTCGACAATGAAGCTGATGCGCTTGCCATCTGCCAGATATTAAATGACGACAATGCCGCGACGGTCAAAAAATTTCCCGGTCGCTTCCTCGCCTTGGGCGCGGTGCCGATGCAGTACCCGAATGCCGCCATCCGCGAGATGGAGCGTATCAAGGCCGCGCATCGCATGACCGGCATTGAAATCAACACGAATATTAACGGCACCGAGCTTGATGACGAAAAACTCTTCCCCGTTTTCGAATCGGCGGAAGAATTGGGCCTGGCTGTCTTTATTCACCCCTGGGGTGGGTTTATGCAGCCCACAGAAGCGCGGTTGCAAAAGCGCATGAACGCCAACCGCAACTGGCGGCCGTGGCTCATCGGCATGGCCATGGAAACGGCGCTGGCGTTTGATTCCATGCGTTGCGGCGGCGTGCATGAAAGGCTGCCGAAACTCCGCTGCCTCTACGCCCATGGCGGCGGCGCGACCGGCGCGCTGCTCGGCCGGCTGGAACATGGCGCGTATTGCCGACCGGATTTATTCGCGCAAAGCTCACAGCTCAATCCCTATGACACCATCAAACAATGCGGCGTTTATGTGGACACGCTGGTGCATAACCAGCCCGTGCTGAAAATGCTGATCGAGCAGTTCGGCATCAACCGCGTCGCCATGGGTTCTGACTATCCCTATCCGCTAGGAGAGATTGAACCTTTTGATGCTACGACGGACCTTGATCCCAAGGGCAACAAGCGACCCTATAAAACCGCCAAGGGAATTTACCCCGGTCATATCGTGGACAGCCTCGCACTCGGCGATAGAGACAAGGCGCGCATTTTTGCGGGCACGGCAAAAGAATGGCTGGGGATTGCATGACCGGCATGGCTCTTACATTCAATGGTAGACAAGCCGACTTGGCTAACCCGATTGATATTTCTATTGCTGTCACTGGAGCCGAACACCAGTTGCAAGCCTTCGGTAGTGGTGGTGCGGAAGTCGCGGCCTATCGCGCAGGAAATTTTGTGGGGGATGTCGCGGCGGGCGGCAGCTGCAACTGCGCCATGTATCATTTCAGCCCGCACCTGCACGGCACACATACGGAAGGCGTCGGCCATATCACCGCGCAGAAGTTTCCCGTGCACCACTTGCTCAAAAGTGGTTTAATGCCTTGCGTGCTGGCAACTGTTAGTCCCGTCGTTGAAAACGGCGACATGGTGATTGCCAAAAATTCCCTGCTTGCCGCGAATGAATTCATGACGGCGCTAATCCTCCGCACCAATCCGAACGGACTGGAGAAAAAGACCCGCGACTACGCCAAAAACGCGCCCGCCTATTTCACGGCGGAGGCGATGCAGCATATCGTGTCGCTGGGCGTGCAGCATCTGCTTTGCGACCTGCCTTCCGTCGACCGCGCCGATGACGGGGGCAAGCTTGCCAATCACCGGCTGTTCTGGGGCGTCGGCGCGGGGCAGACAAAAGTTGCTACGCCATCCACCAAAACAATCACCGAGCTTATTTACGTGCCGGATGATGTTGC
>JBBQWK010000221.1:0-3823 GCA_038210695.1 Alphaproteobacteria bacterium | reverse complement strand
CGGGGAATCTTCCACCGGCGGCGGCGCTTTCACGGGCGGGAGTTCGATCGGCGCGGATTTTTGAGCCACGGCATTATAACTGGCCGTCAGCGCCTTGATGATGGCGTCCCTTGTTTCCGCGTAATAGCTGACGTTAATTTGACGGGCAACATCGAGGGCGACGACATTGTGGTAGTTTTGCGCCGCCATATCGGCACCGTTCTTCATGAGAAAGGTCACCGCGGCGGTATTGTTAGACTCGATAGCGGCGAAGAGCGGCGTATTGCCGTTGCCATCACGCACATCGACGGAGCTTGAGGCTGCCAACACCACCTTCGCCGCTGCCTCGTTAAAATAAGTCATTGCCCAGTGCAGCAGCGGTTTTTCGGGGTTGTTGTTTTCGGCCACGGGGAAATCGGGATCGCCGCCGCGGCGGATGCAGCCCGCGATAATTTCCGGGTCTTTTTTCTTGAGCCCCTCCAGCATCATCTGGCCGAGGGCCTTCTTTTGCGGGACGGTGAGGTTGCTCACAGCTCGAACCCGCTGCGTCCGGGTTTGCGCTCCTGCGGGTCATCCTTCTTGTCGTTGACGGGGAAGGTGACGGTCTTGACCGTCAGAGCCGGTTTTTTTTCGGCGGCTTTGTTGAATTCAGTCTCGGCGATCGCCGCCGCTTCTACAGGCGTTGCGGCGTTGCGGGCGTGGTCAGGCAGCGTGGCAAGAAGAATATCTGTGATTTCATTGCGCGCCGCATAGTTGCTGATGCTGCGCAAGTGATCATAGGCGTTGCGGCCGCTGTTATCGCGCAGGAACATATTGGGGTTGCGCTTGACGAGAAAACGCACGAGAGAGGGCGCAGCGCTTTGTACGGCTAAAATAAGGCCCGTGCGGCCGTCGCTGTCCTTGGCGTTGATGTCCGCACCCTTTTTCAGGCACAAATCGATGCGATCGGTATTGGCGGCGCTGACAGCTTCAATCAGGAAACGGTCAGTCACTTTGTCCTGCTCCGTCCAGTCGGGCTGGGCCGCGTTGCCGGTCATAGTTCAAAATCTTTTTTGGGTTTGCCGAAGGACACGGTTTTGATCGGCTTGAGGGGATGGGTTGTGGTGGTCGCGGTTTTTTCTGCGGCGGCATTCACCGTCGCGGTCAGCGACCCGCCTGCTTTCGGCACATCGTCCAGCGCTGCCACCAGCGCGTCGATAATCGGCTGGCGGTTGCTGTTGCCGGTAAACAGCGCCTGCGCCTGATCCAGCACCATCTGGCCCTGCTTGTTGGTCGCCAGCGGGTCGGCGCTTTTGGAGAGGAAATATTTGACGCGGTCGAGCTGCGCGTTTTTGACCGCCAGCATGAGGCCTGTGTTGCCGTTGAAGTTTTTAACGTCGACATCGACGCCCTGCTCGATCAAAAAGTCGGCGGCGGCGCGGTTGAAGTTGCGCTCGATCATCTGGTGGAACAAAGCTGCCTTGCCGTCAGACGTATAGGAATTGCCGTTGCGGTTGATGGTTTCGCGCACGTTCTCGAGCTCGAGATTCACATTCGCGCCCTTGCGGGTATAAATTTTGGCGCGGTCGATATCGAGCGCGGCAATAGCCTCGGCCAGTAGCGTATCAAGGGTTCTTTGCTCTGCCTGGCTGATGGCCATGAATCGCGATCCTAACGGCGTGAAGAAAATTGAGCCTTATCATAGCGATTCTGGCATTTTATGTCAATCGGAACAGGCCGCCGGAAATAACAGGGGAAACAGAGGCTTAACCGCTTTTACCCGCTTGACGGGGGGAATCGCCTTGCCTACAACAAATCATCATTCTTAAAAAATTCCGGGAGTTACATAATTATGGCAGGTCGCAAACCCTATGGCTCGCGCTTCAAACGTGCCTTTGTTATTGCTGCAGCATTTATCGGTCTTGGCGCCGGCACCATGACGCTCGATAACCTGCCCAAAAACCCCGATACGGATACCACGGCCATCACCACGCTCGGCACCGGCATACAGGCGTCTGGCATTAACGTTTCCCCTTCCGACCAGTTCTGGAAGCATACGTTGAACTTCAAGACCGAGCAGCAGCGCGCTGATGAAATGCAGGCCGCAGCCTCCAGCGGGGACAGCTGGCGCGTGCAGGCGCTGTTTGAACATGGCGTCAGCCCCAATAGCGCAACGGCGATCGACGCGCTGACCACGGCCGCATTCATGGGCCATTCGGACGTTGTGATGACGATGATGAAAAACGGCGTTGACCCCACCGCCAACAACAATGACGCCCTGATGTGGGCGGTGCGCGGCGGCAGCGTTGATGTTGCCCTGCGCCTGATGAACCTTGGCGCCGATGCCAATGCCCAGAATGGCGACGCGCTGGTGATTGCAGCCCTGCGCGGCGACGAAGGCATGACCAGCATCCTGCTGGGCCGCGGCGCGGATGCCACGGCGCAGGACAGCTATGCCTACCGCATCGCGCTGGATAACGGTTATACCGGCATAGCGACCGCCCTTGAAGCCGGCGGCGCGACCATTGCCCCCGTGCAGCCCGCCACGCCCGACCCCGGATTTACCAACCTCAACGGCACCGACCAGATTGGCGGCATGAACCTTTACAGCACGACGCCCTTCTTCAAGCCGATGCAGCCCTTTAAATGGACCAACCCCGGCCCGTTCTGAACCTGATAAAAACCGGGCGCATTTACTATTTTTTCACAAAGTTGTGGTGTGATACACTCCATTCGCTGACCAACACTGACTTGATCGATTGTAAGGGGGCCTGAAATTCTTTGTTTCAGGACCGCATCGTCATAAAGGGGCAATTAGGATGAAGGCCGGCAACACAAGCGCACGCATGCTAGAAAACCCGAATATCACCATCGACATCATGGACAAGCTGGCGCCCGCAGATCTGAACGATCTGTGCGATGCGACGGATGCCGCCATTGAAGCCGGCGGCGGCTTCGGCTGGGTCAGCCCGCCCGCCCGTGAAGTGCTGGAGCGCTACTGGAAAGGCGTGCTGGTGGTGCCGGAGCGGCACCTGCTGCTCGCCCGCATCGACGGCATCGTCTGCGGCGCGGCGCAGCTGGTGGAGCCTTCGCGCCATAACGAGGCGCAGGCCTTTTCCGCGCAAATTCTTGCCTGCTTTATCACGCCTTGGGCGCGCGGCCATGGCGCCGGCCGCAAACTGGCGGAAACGGCTGAGAAACTCGCGCTCGAGATGGGATACAAAGTCCTGCAGCTGGATGTGCGCGAAACGCAGGAAGCCGCGATACACTTGTATGAAGCCATGGGCTTCAAACGCTGGGGCACCAACCCCGCCTATGCGCAGGTGAACGGCCGCATCATCGCCGGCCACTTCTACAGCAAAGCCATCGCCCCCATCATCGCGCCGCCTGCGGCGGTTTGATTTTTAGCGGTTTGATTTTAAAAGGGCTGCACGATGCCCGCTGATAAGCCGACCCTTCTTTACCACGCCACCGCTGCCTCTATTGCGGATGATGTCTTGCGCGCGCTACCCAATAAAACGCTGGCGGGTATTGAAGGCAATTTTGTTTTCGCGATTGATGACGAGCGCATGGCCTATGCCTATTCCATGAAGCAGGACATGAAGGCGAAGGGCGTGCCGCGCATGCGGTCATGCCTTGCGCTGAAGCGCACGCCTTGCGTGTTTATGGAGGACAGGCATTTGCTGGCGGCGCTGGCCGCCGGCACCATCTACCTGCTGCCCGCCGATAATTTCACGCAGGTGATTTTCAAGGACGGCACACTCACCAGCGAATATGTCTGCGCCGGCGATGTGCCGCTCGGCGCGGCCGAACGCATCACGGGCATCACTCCGGATATCGTCATGGAAAAAGGCGTGCAGATTTT
>JBBQWK010000220.1:0-3824 GCA_038210695.1 Alphaproteobacteria bacterium | reverse complement strand
CGTCGCCATGATCGGCGCGATTACGCTGACGCACCGGCGCCGCCCGGACCTGCGCCGCCAGAATATCGCCTCGCAGGTTGCCCGCAACCCGGCCGACGTGCTTAAAATTGAAAAAATCCAGTCCGGCGCGGGAGTTTCGTAATGCATCAGCTTCAGAACATCGGCATGGAAAATTTCCTCGTCGTCTCCGCCATCCTGTTTACGCTCGGCGTTTTCGGCATCTTCCTCAACCGCCGCAACGTCATCATTATTTTAATGTCGATCGAGCTGATCCTGCTCTCCGTCACCGTCAACCTCGTCACTTTCTCTGCCTATCTGCATGACCTGACGGGTCAGGTGTTCTCGATGTTCATTCTCACGGTCGCGGCGGCGGAAGCTGCCATCGGCCTTGCCATTCTCGTCGTCTTCTTCCGCAACAAGAGCTCGATTGCGGTCGAGGATATCAGCGCGCTTAAAGGATAATAAAACGATGGAAGTCATAGCAGTCATGGCCCCTCTGCTGGGGTCGATCGCCGCGGCGATTTTCTCCTGGAACAGGGAAGACAAATTTGCCCAGTTCGCCACCTGCGCGCTAATGGCGATCGCCGCCGGCGTTTCGGCGACGCTGTTCTATGACATCAATATTGCCGGCGAGGCCGCGGGTTACCTGCCGCGCACGATTACGCTGTTCCCCTGGATTTCCTCCGGCGGTCTGGAGCTCAGCTGGGCGCTGCGCTTCGACCAGCTGTCGGCCGTCATGGTTGCGGTCGTCAACATCGTCTCCTGCATGGTTCATATTTATTCTGTCGGCTACATGAGCCATGACGATTCCAAAGCGCGTTTCATGTCGTATTTAAGCCTGTTCACCTTCGCCATGCTGATGTTGGTGACGGCGAACAACTTCGTCCAGCTGTTCTTCGGTTGGGAAGGGGTTGGCCTTGCGTCTTACCTGCTTATCGGCTTCTGGAACTACAAGGAAAGCGCGAACGCGGCCGCCATCAAGGCCTTTGTCATGAACCGCATTGGCGATTTTGGCCTGGCGCTCGGCATTTTCGCCGTCTTCATGGTTTTCGGCACGCTCGATTTCGACAAGGTGTTTGCCGCCGTGCCGCAAATGAAGGCACTGAACGTTGAATTCCTCGGCCATCAAATCCACGCGCTGACCCTTATCGGTTTCCTGCTATTCATCGGCGCCATGGGGAAATCCGCCCAGCTGGGCCTGCATACCTGGCTGCCGGACGCGATGGAAGGCCCGACGCCCGTTTCCGCGCTTATCCACGCCGCGACCATGGTGACGGCAGGGGTTTTCCTTGTCGCCCGTATGTCGCCGATTTACGAATACGCGCCGGATGCACGCATGTTCATCACCGTCATCGGCGCGCTGACCGCGCTGGTGGGCGCTACCATTGCGCTGACACAGTTCGACATTAAACGCGTGATTGCCTATTCAACCATGAGCCAGCTTGGCTACATGTTCTTCGCCCTCGGCGTTTCGGCCTATGGCGCTGCCATGTTCCACCTTTTTACGCACGCGTTCTTCAAGGCGCTGCTGTTTTTGGGCGCGGGTTCCGTCATTCACGCGATGTCGGACGAGCAGGATATGCGGCGCATGGGCGGTATCGCGAAACACATTAAAGTGACTTATGCTCTGATGTGGATTGGCAACCTTGCGCTGGCGGGCATTCCGTTCTTCGCAGGCTACTATTCCAAGGACATAATTCTGGAGTCCGACTTTGCTGCTCATTCGGCTGTCGGCACCTTCGCCTTCTGGTGCGGCATCATCGCGGCTTTCCTGACGGCTTTCTATTCATGGCGCCTGCTGTTGCTGACTTTCCACGGCAACCCGCGCGCGGATGAGAAAGTCATGGACCATGTTCATGAATCGCCGCCTGTGATGCTTGGGCCTCTCTTTGTCCTCGCGGCTGGCGCCGTTTTATCAGGCTTCTTCTTCTTCGACTATTTCGTGGGCGAAAAGCGCGAAGCTTTTTGGGGCAAAAGCCTTTTCGTCCTACCGGTGGATGATACGGTTGAGGCGGCGCACCATGTGGAAAGCTGGGTTCAGTACCTGCCGACGGAAGTCGCCGTTGCCGGTATCCTGCTTGCGTACGTCTTCTACATCCGCCAGCGCCATTGGCCCGCAATGATGGCCGGCAACCTTGGCTGGATCCACAACTTCTTCTACCGCAAATGGTATTTTGACGAGCTGTATCACGCGATTGGCGTGGTACCTGTGCTGTTCCTCGGCCGCTTCCTGTGGAAGCAGGGGGATGGCGCGGTGATCGACGGTCTCGGGCCGGATGGCATTGCCGCCACGGTCAAATCATCGTCGGATGAAGCGCACAAACTGCAGTCCGGCTATGTCTACCATTATGCTTTCGCCATGCTGATCGGCATTGTCGCCATCATCTCCGGCTATATCGTCTACCTTCATCGGCAAGGATTTTAACGATGATCGACTTTCCTATTCTTTCCCTTATCACCTTCCTGCCGCTGGTAGGCGTTCTATGCCTGCTGCTGATCCGCGGTGATGAGGCGACCGTCGCGCATAACTCCCGCCGCACGGCATTGCTGACATCGCTGGTGACCTTCGGCCTGTCGTTATATATGTACATGCACTTCGACAAGACCTCGGCCGATTTCCAGTTTGTTGAAAAACTGGCCTGGCTGCCGGGACTTAACATCTTCTACAAAATGGGCGTTGACGGTATTTCCGTCTTCTTCCTGCTGCTCTCGACCTTCCTGACGCCTATCTGCATCCTCGCCAGCTGGGATTCCATTCAGGTCCGCGTCAAGGAATACATGATCAACTTCCTGCTGCTCGAAACCATGATGCTCGGCATGTTCTCCTCCATCGACCTGCTGCTGTTCTACATTTTCTTCGAAGGCGTGCTGATCCCGATGTTTATCATCATCGGCGTCTGGGGCGGCCCGCGCCGGGTTTATGCCTCGTTCAAGTTTTTCCTCTATACGCTGCTTGGCTCGGTGCTGATGTTGCTGGCGATCCTCGCGCTGTATAAAACCTTTGGCACCACCGATATCGCGACGCTGTCAGTACAGGTTATTCCGGTTGAAATGCAAAAATGGCTCTGGCTTGCCTTCTTCGCGTCTTTCGCGGTGAAGGTGCCGATGTGGCCGGTGCATACCTGGCTGCCCGATGCGCACGTCGAAGCGCCGACCGCGGGTTCCGTCATTCTGGCGGGCGTACTGCTGAAAATGGGCGGCTACGGTTTCCTGCGACTTTCCCTGCCAATGTTCCCGGACGCAACGGTTTATTTCGCGCCGCTGGTGTTCACGCTCAGCGTCATCGCGGTTATCTATACCTCGCTCGTCGCGCTGGCGCAGGAAGACATGAAAAAGCTGATCGCTTATTCATCGGTCGCGCATATGGGTTTTGTGACGCTTGGCATCTTCAGCCTGACGCAGCAAGGGCTTGACGGCTCCATGTTCCAGATGCTGTCGCACGGTGTCGTTTCAGCCGCGCTGTTCCTTTGCGTCGGCGTCGTTTACGACCGGCTCCATACACGCGAAATCCGCCGGTATGGTGGCCTTGTCCAGAATATGCCGAAATACGCGCTTGTTTTCATGGTCTTCATGCTGGCCTCGGTCGGCCTGCCGGGTACCTCGGGCTTCGTTGGCGAATTCCTCGTCCTCGTCGGCCTTTATAAAGTCAGCACCACCTTTACGGCGCTGGCCGCAACGGGCGTTATCCTTGGCGCGGCTTACATGCTGTACCTTTATAAGCGCGTCGTATTCGGCGAACTGGATAAGCCGGATGTGCGCACGATGAAAGACCTGACCTCGCGCGAAGCCTTTATTTTCGCGCCCATGGTTGTTCTGGTGATGTG
>JBBQWK010000219.1:0-3840 GCA_038210695.1 Alphaproteobacteria bacterium | reverse complement strand
TGAGCGTGGCATTCAGCAGAAGTACGCCCTGCTTTGCCCAAGGGGTGAGGTCGCCAAGTTTCGGCATTTTGACGCCGTATTCTGCTTCCAGTTCTTTGTAGATATTTTTCAGGCTGGGCGGCAGCGGTACCTCGTTGCGGACGGAGAAAGAAAGCCCGTGCGCCTGCCCCGGCCCGTGGTAGGGGTCTTGCCCCAGAATAACAACGGAAACTTTTTCAAAAGGCGTTGCCGAGAAGGCGTTAAAAACATCACTGCTGGCCGGATAGATTTCCGCACCATTGGCAAGCTCCTGCTGCAGGCGTGTTTCCAGCTGCCGCATATACGGTTTGGTTAATTCGCCGCCAATCGCGCGCTGCCAGCCAGGCTCTAATTTTGAAGTGTCGAAAACTGTCATGGCTTCAGCTTTTGCCATGAAGCGCGGCGAAAGGCGATTTGATTTTGTTTAAATTTTTTCAGTTGCCTGCCCGTGCTTCGACCTGTATAGCATTAAGGTAAATATTATCCCAACCGGAACGAGAACCATGAAAAAGAAACAGCCGGCCGCGAAAAGCCGCAAGCCCGTCATGAAACAGCAGCCGCAGCCGAATATGTCGCCGGCAGTGGCGGTGAAGGAATTGCGCACGGTGCGCGACTTCATCCGCTATGCCGTCAGCCGTTTCAGCCGCGCTGATTTGTTCTTTGGTCACGGCACGTTCAACGCGTTTGACGAAGCGGTCTTTCTGGTGCTGGAAGGCCTCCGCCTGCCGGTCGAGCAGCTGGAGCCTTATTACGATGCCGCGCTGCTGCCGGATGAACGCAAGCGTCTTGCTGCGCTGATCGAGGCGCGCATCAAAACCCGCAAGCCGACGGCCTATCTGGTCAACAAAACCTACCTTAAGGGTTACCCGTTCTACGTCGATGAACGCGTCATCGTGCCGCGCTCCTACATCGCCGACCTGCTGTTTGCAGACGTCACCGGTGGGGAAGAGGGCGGCTTTGCGCTTATTGAAGACCCCGAAGCAATTACATCCGTGCTTGACCTTTGCACGGGCTCCGGCTGCCTTGCCATTATCGCGTCCTACCTGTTCCCGAATGCAACGGTAGATGCGGTTGACCTGTCGAAAGACGCCGTGGCGGTTGCCAATATCAACGTCGCCAACTGCCTGCACAATGACCGCATCACGGTTTTCCAAGGTGACCTTTTTGCGCCGCTGAAGGGCCGCAAATATGACTTCATCATCACCAACCCGCCCTATGTTGACGCAGGCGATATGCAGGGCATGCCCCCTGAATATTACCACGAACCGCAAATGGCATTGGAAGCGGGCGACGACGGACTGGATATTGTCCACCGCATCCTCGCCGAGGCGCCGAAGTATCTGAATGACGGCGGCCAGATGATCTGCGAAATCGGCTATGGCCGCCCCGCGCTGGAAGATGCCCGACCGGATATTGAATTCCTCTGGCTGGATACCGAAAACAGCGAAGGCGAGGTCTTCTGGGTCACGAAAGAGCAGTTGACAGCATAAGTTGCCAAACCCCTAAAATCCCCATAGAATTAAGGGGACAGGGAGACAACCGGCTGCATGAACAAGCTTGAACTGACACCCGAAGACCACGAACTCGTGAAGGCCGCCTGCGACTGGATTGTAAAGCCGGTGCTGCAGATTTACGGCGAAAAAGCCCCCGCGCTTGTGGGCGCTGCCTTAAGGCTTGATGACGGGCGCATCATTACCGCCAATAACCTCACCGTCGACGTCGGCAGCATTTCAATGTGCGCCGAGCCCTTTGCGATTGCGGAAGCGAACCGCGAGCCGGAGCGCAAGATAACCACCATCGTCGCCGTCTACCATGAATTCAGCAAACATCCCAAAGTCATCCCCCCCTGCGGCCGCTGCCGCGAGGTGATTACCGATTTTGCCGCGTCAGGCTTTGTCATCTTGCGCGACCCCGGCACGCCGGAGCTGTATAAAGTCCGCGCCGCAGACCTGCTGCCGCTGAAATACGGCGACTACTGGCTGGACGGCAAGCTGGTTTAATTTAATGCTTCGGTAACTGGCCCAGCCGCTTCAAAAGCGGCGTCATGGTCATGCCCTGCACAAAAATCGAAAAGGCGACGACACAGAAGGCGACGGTGATGATATCATCGCGCTTCGGCATATCATCCGGCAAACCGAGGGCAAGGGCGAGCGCAAGCGCGCCGCGAAGACCGCCCCAGAATAAAACGTGCTGCTGCTTCATATCAATACGCAGCTTTGTTTTGGCGAAGCAGGCGGCAACCGGATAAATCGCCACGGCGCGCCCCAGCACAACGAAGCCGATGGCAGTGATGGCGCTATAAAACACGGGCATTAAATTCTGCCGCGCTTCGTGCATGCCAATCAGGATAAAGATCAGCGAATTGGCGACAAAGGCCGCATATTCCCAAAACCCCGCCAGCGACGGGCGCGGTTTGTCGGCGAACTGGCCGAGCTCCGAGCTGTTGCCGAGCAGCAGCCCCGCCGCCATGGAGGATAAAACACCGGACATATGAAAGTGCTCTGCCAGGAAAAACGCGCCATAGGCCGCAACCATGGTCAGCGTGATTTCGACCAGAGGGTCGTTCGTGCGTCCTGCCAGCTTCAAGAGGCCGTAGCCCACCACAAGACCGCAGGCGATGCCGCCAAAAGCGGTTGTCAGGAACATCAGGCAGGCGCTGGTCGCGGAAACGGTGCTGCCGCCTGCAATGACAGCGGCAATCGTGAAAACGACCGCCGCTGTGCCGTCGTTCATCAGGCTTTCGGCCTCCACCAGCAGGCGCAACCGGCCATGTACGCCCGCTTCCTTGAAGGTGGCGATGACGGAGACAGGGTCGGTTGCCGCAATCAGCGCGCCGAAGACAAGGCACGGCGGCCATTCCCAGCCGGCGGCATAATGCATTCCTGCAGCGGTGAGCGCGGCCGACAGCAACAGCCCCGTGGTGGCGAAGGCGGTAATCACGGGCAGGTCTGTTTTCAGCTCTTTCCACGGAATATAAAATGCCGCCTCGAAAATCAGCGGCGGCAATAACGTGTAGAAAACCAGCTCTTTTGTCAGCGGAATATCCAGCGGCAGCGGCAGAAAGGCAAGGCCGATGCCGGCAGCCACAAGCCCCGATATATAAGGAATGCGCAAGCGCCGCGCGACCATGGCGACAAGCGCGGCGACGAGAAGCAGGAATTCAACTTGTTTGAGAACAGTATCCATGCGGCCAGTATAGCGCGCGGCGGCTAGAAATTAAACCAGCGCTTTTTGGTATCGGCTGCTTTTTCGACCTTGGCTTTGAAGGCCTCGGCATCTGCGCCCGTGACGCCTGCCGGCGGGGACAGCAACTCCAGCGGTGCCAGCAGCCTGTCACGGGCAATGGCATTCGCCATGCCGTACTTTACAATGCGGGCAAAGGAGGAAAGATTTTCATCCTCCGTCACATAGCGCGGCAGTTCGTGATAGCTTTTGACCGGAAACCATTTCGGCATCAGGCCGTTGAATTTCTCTTTAAACGTCTGGCCGTCTTTTTTCTTCTTCACTTCAAAATTCTGCTTGTTCACTGTGGCCGAAATGCGCAGGCTGCGGTCGGATAGTTTCTCGATACGAAGCTTGTGCGTTGCCCAGGAGAACATGGCGCGCAGCGGTTCCCACAGCCGGTTTTTCCAGCGTACCAGCATATCGTTGTTGGCTTCAAGATACAGCGTGGTGAAACGGTCTTTTTCCTGCTTCGGGCGTGACATGACGCCGGCGGATATCAGCACAACTTCGCCCAGCGCCAATTTTGTGTCCTTCTCGCTGAACCCCACCTGTTTCATGAGCAAAGCCGCGGCGTTGTAGGTTTCCTGCGCCGTTATC
>JBBQWK010000218.1:0-3879 GCA_038210695.1 Alphaproteobacteria bacterium | reverse complement strand
ATGGGCGTAGAAGCGGAAGTAGCGCAGGATGCGCAGAATATCTTCCTCGATCCGCTGATCGGGATCGCCGACAAAAACAACGCGGCCCATGCGGAGGTCTTCAATCCCGCCGAAGGGGTCAAACACATCGCCATGCATATTGGCGGACATGGCATTAATGGTGAAGTCGCGGCGGGCGGCGTCTTTTTTCCAGTCGTCGGTGAATTCAACCTCCGCATGGCGGCCGAGGGGGTTGACGTCAACGCGCAAGGTTGTGACCTCGAAAGGTTTGCCGTCCACCACGGCGGTGATGGTGCCATGCGACAGGCCGGTCGGGACTGATTTGATTTGCGCCGCGGCCAAATGCTCGATCACCTGCTGCGGCAGCAGCGGCGTTGCGATGTCAATGTCGACGACATTGCGGTTGACCAGCGCGTCGCGCACGCAGCCACCAACGAAGCGCGGTTCAATGCCGGTCGCGCCCAGCGCTTCCATGACGCGCAGCGTTTCCTCGGTCGTCATCCAGGCTTTACGGGCAAGCTTGCCGTGGTAGGTGGTCATTTGTTCCTGAAGGGAGAGTTATTGTTCCGCGCCGGCGAATTTGGCGCGCTGTTGGGGGAATCACCTGCCGGTGGCTGGATGATATCAGAAAACGCCTTCAGCATGCCAGCGGTTGCGCCCCAGATGCGCGCGCCGCCGTGATAGATCGCGTAGAAGACCCTCTCCCCGCCCTCGAAGGTCAGGCTTTCGGGCTTGAGGTTGTTGGGCGCCAGAATATATTCCAGCGGCACTTCAAAAATGCGCGCGACTTCGGTGGCTTGCGGCGACCAGGCTTGCGGTGTTTCAAGAATAGCCACAACGGGCGTGACGCGGAAACCGGTGCGCGTGATGTAATCATCCAGCACGCCGAGGACGCTGGCGTTTGAAGGATCAAGCCCGATTTCTTCCGCCGCTTCGCGGAGGGCAGTTGCGGAAATATCCTTGTCCTGCTTTTCAACGCCGCCGCCGGGGAAGCTGTTCTGCCCCGCGTGGCTGTGCAAATTCGTCGTGCGTTCGGTAAATAAAATGTTATACCCGCCGTCATCCCGGGGGATCAGCAATATCAGCACGGCCGCGTCGCGCGTGGCATTCGCCGCGGTCATGCCGGGGTTGAGGGAATGGTCACCGCGGTCACCATTCGTTTTCTGGAACGCCTTCAGCCGCGCTTCGATATCGGCAAGCTGCGGCGTCATGTTATTTTTCCCAGCGGGTAGAATTGGTTTTGGCTCCATATGCCGTATAGTCCTTTTTCCTGCCCGTGCTCGACCGCCATCTCGGCGAGCTGATAATAGACCGCGCGGTTAATGCGCGCCTCCAGCCCCCGATGCACCATGATATAGGGCGAGGGCTCAAGGGTTGCCGCATCAAACTCCACCCTTATCGGGTGTTCAACCCCCGCCGTCACCCAGTCATCAAGGTTGGTGCGGAAATTGAGGCGCTGGTCTTTACCAGAAGACTCTACCGTGAGCTCGACTGCGATAAAAGGGGCGTCTTCAACCTCGATCCGGCCCTTCTCGTAGGGCGTCTCCAGCCAGAAGTCGCCTTTTTCGTCGCGCTTCAGCACGGTTGCGAATAATTTTACAAGATTATGTCTATTAATCGGCGTCCCGCCATAAAGCCAGGTGCCGTTTTTGAGGATTTTTATCCCGTAAAATTCTTCCGACTCAACTTTCGGCGGCTTCATTATTCCTCAATCCTTTGACCGTATTATAAGGACTCCCGCTGGCGCCCGCCAGTAGCTGGAATTTTGCCAGCCGAGCTGCTGCAACATATTTGGATGAGATGACGGTCTTTCTTGCCGCCCATGACGAGATCGAGATTTTTTTCAACGGCCCGATGCGCTCCGGCATCGTGCTGGATTCGCAGGCGCTGCTGAACAAGGGCTATCGCGAATTTCAGGAAAATCTGGCGGAGACCCTGACCAGCCATTATATGGGCACATGGGAGTGCCCGCAGTTTCACGCCCGCCGCAATAAAATGGCCTTCGACGTCGACAATTTTCAGGGCGAGACGATTATTCCCCGCTATCTTATCAGCCGCACTTTTTCCGGCGAGGCGCTGACGGAGATACTTGAAGAATTTCACCTGCCTTTCGAAATCCGACCGATGCGCGGCACCCACGCCGCGCTGCATCAGGAAGAAGTGGCGGAGGAGGCAGACAAAGCCCCCTTCCCTGCTAAGCTGCGCATCGACAAGCTGGATGTGTATTTATACGACTACGGCTATGCCTCCTGCCTTATCCGCGGCAATGTGATTGCGCTGAAGGATATGACGCTGGAAGAATATCGCTCGGCGGTGGAGCATATTTCATCCTCCCTGCCCGACTATGCCGAATTGTTCCAGAGCACGATTGCCAAGGTCGCCAAGGTTATTCCGCCGGAATTCATTATCATGAGCGTGCACGGCAACCAGCCGCTGCGCAGCGTTTTATGGCCGAATACCCCCATCCGCCAGCACATCGGCGAGCTGTTCTGGGTGCACCGCATCTTCAGCCTGCGCGCGCGGAACGAAGATGAATTCGCAAGGCTGGAAGAAGCCAGCCGCAGCATTGTCTATTCCCAGCGCAGCGATCAGGCGCCGGATATATCGCTGATGAAAGGCCTTGCCATTCACCCCGGCAACGGCAATTCCTGTGTTGTCTACATGAAGGACACGCCGGACTGGAACGTGGCCCGCCTGCGCTCCGTCATCCGCGCCAAGAATGTTTTTTACGCAGCGCTGCAGGATGTGGACCGCGACCTGTTTTACCTCAACAACGAGCTAGCCCTACGTGCCGATGCGCGCGACATGGCCTCTATCGAGCGGCAGATGCAGTTCACCGCCGACTGCCTTGCGCGCACGGGCTTTATAAAATCCGTCTACGACGACTACGACAACCAGCTGGACCCGCAATCGATTTCCATTTGGGATAATTTGCGCACGACATGGCTGATGGGGGATATTTTCCGCGCCATCGACCAGAAAACCACCATGCTGGACAAGGTCTACGACCGCATGGCGCAGCGGCTGCAAAGCCTGCAAAGCCGCAAGATTACCAACCTGATTATTTTCTTTATCGCCATCGCCCTTGTCACCATGGTGCTGGACCTGACGGGTGCGATACCCAAATTCGCCGGCGGTGCGGACGGCAACGGCGTCAACGTGCCGGTCATTCTGCTTGCTTTCGCCCTTGGGGCTGCTACCCTTATTGCACTGCGTTTTTCAAAGAAATAGTGAGAGTGTGACGACATGAGCAATATTCAACCGATGGCCAACGAGACGATTTCTTCCGACCTCGAGAAAAAAGTCTCGACCCTTGCCCGCCAGCTGAAAGACGCGCGGGAACAGGTGCACAAGGTCATCATCGGTCAGGAAGCGGTCGTCAACCTCTGCCTCAGTTCGATTTTATCGGGCGGTCACTTTCTGATTATGGGCCTTCCGGGCCTTGGCAAGACCAAGCTGGTTGAAACCCTCGGCCTCGTCCTCGGCCTTGATAGCCGCCGCGTGCAGTGTACGCCGGACCTGATGCCGGCGGATATCCTCGGCTCGGAAATTCTTTCCGGCACCGATGGCGAAAAAGTTTTCAAATTCATTCGCGGACCCATTTTCTGCCAGCTGCTGATGGCGGATGAAATCAACCGCGCAAGCCCGCGTACGCAATCTGCCCTGCTGCAGGCGATGCAGGAATACCAGGTATCTATCGGCGGCACGACGTACGACCTGCCGCGCCCCTTCCATGTGATGGCGACGCAGAACCCGCTGGAGCAGGAAGGCACCTACCCGCTGCCGGAAGCGCAGCTGGACCGTTTCATGCTGCAGATCGACATCGGTTACCCGACCGCGGCGGAAGAGCGCAAGATGGTCTTGATCACCACCGGCACG
>JBBQWK010000217.1:0-3889 GCA_038210695.1 Alphaproteobacteria bacterium | reverse complement strand
AATAGAAATATTTGCCCTTGCCGGGCGCCGCGCTTTCGATAAGGTTTTCGAAATCATTGCTCTCGCAGCGGAAGTCGATGGTGTTTTTATCGGCGTTCAGCGACAGCATGGCGGCATTGGCGGGATTGAAGTACGTGCCGTTGAGGTCCAGCAACGGCAGCGTGGCGGCCAGTGCGACTTTGCCTTGCAGAATCTGCACATCGCCGAATTTATCGACCAGCAGGTGCGTGCCATCCGACAGCGGCTGCAGCAGGGCGACGGATTTCAGGTTGATGCTCTGCACGTTGCCGGCGCTGCCGGTGATATGCAGGACATCGGGGTTCTGGTGCAGGGTTGCGACGGTCGCATCCGGCACGTTCAGCACCGCGTTGCGGCTCTGCCAGTAGACGGAGGTGCCTTGCGGCGTCGTCACGATGCGGTCGAGATTTTTCGGGTTATAAAGGCCGTCGTATTCGGATTCAAAACCCGGCGACTTGCGCTGGATGTGCTGCAGAATTTCCTGCGCCATCGGCGCTGAAACATCTTCCGCCAGCACATGCCCGACGCCGCTGACGGTAAAGCGCAGCGTGCCGGTATCGGCCGCGTACCAGATGTTGGCGACGCGGTCGAGGTTGGTCATGATGCGGCCGTCATCAAGGCGGATGTTGGTGCCGGCAAGGTTCGATTCCATATCGGCAAGCGCTTTTGCGGCAGCGGGGTCTTTTGCAGAGTTGGCAGCTTCCGCCAGAATGTTAGAGCGCACGATGTTGGAGGCATAGGGCTCAAGCAGCGCTGCAATCCAGGTGGACTTGGCATCGGGCGCGAGAGGGCCTGCGGCAACCTGCTCCAGCCAGCCGCCGGATTGGTTCAGTTCCTTGCGCAGCAGGTCAAGCCCGCCGTTCGCGAAGGCGGTGCCGATCAGGCGGCGCGCGGTGGTGACGGAGAATTCTGCGTGCCCCGGCATCACCTGTTCGTTAAAAAACTTGAACACCTTCGGCGCATTGGCCGCGGCGGCGTTTGAATTGATCTTGAATTCGTCAATCAGCCCCGCCTGCAATGCGCGGTCGGTCAGCGTTGCCAGTTCCGTCTTGGTCGTGGCGACGGCGGTAATGTCATCCAGCAGCGAGCGGCCGGGGTAGCTTAAGGCCCAAAGGCTTTTGAACGCCTGCGACGCGCCGGTGGTTTCAATGCCCTGCAGCGCGGTGGTCAACTGCTTGACGTTTTTATCGCGCAAGGATTGCGTCACGGCATTCAAATGCGCCTGCGCCCCGCGGGACGGCGTATCAATGCCATCCAGAAGTTCGTCAAGCGCGGCGCGGAATTTGTTGAGGTTGGAATCAAACCGTTCCGCCAGACGCTCGAACACCGATTTGCCGGGGACTTTCAGGCCGATGAGTTCTGCATTGTCCGGATTGCCGGAGCTGCGCAGCTTTTTCAGCGTGATGCTGATGGCTTTTACATCCAGCGGGTTCTTGGCGGTCGTCTCCGCCATCACGCGCTCGAAAATATCGCGCTTCGATGCGTTGTTCTTCAGCTTGAACTCAGGTTCGTACTTCAGCGCGGCTTCCAGCAACAGCAGCTGGTCGGCACGGGCGGTCACGCGGTCAAGCGCAAGCTCGGCAAAGCTGACAACGCCGAAGTCCTGCAGCAGCAGCTCTTTTTGCTGTTTCGCTTCGTTTGTTTCCGGCTTCGGGAACAGCAGCGGCAGCGTCGCCACGAATTCGGGAATACGCTGGGTATCGATCAGCAGGGCGGCGCTGGAATAGCCAAGCGCCTTTTCGCGCAATTGGCGCGCCTTGACGTCGATCACTTCGGAATAATCCTGCACCGCAAGGTCAATGACGTATTGCGGGTTCTGATATTTTTCCATCAGCTTCGCGGCGGCGGGGTTTTCAACGCCCTTTTCCGGTTCCAGCGTTTCGCCGATCCAGTCCATGAAGCTGTCGATGTAATAATGGCGGTCGCTCTGCAGGCTGATCAGTTCGCTGCGCACAAGTTTCCAGTTGCGCTTGATTTCATCAATGCGGCGCTGGCTTTCTTCTTCGGTGTTCGGCTCTTCAGCGCCGCCCTTTTGGAACCAGGATGCGGGCTTCCACCATTTTGTGGAATCTTCGGGCGCGGGGGCGGCGGGCGGCGGTGCGGGCGGTGCAACCACTTGCGGCAGCGGCGCGTTCGGGTCCGGCATGGTCAGCTCGGGCAGTTCTTCAAGAATGGCAGCGGGCACGCCGCGCGCAATGTTGGTGACCGCCGTGACAAACGGGCTTTTCGCGCCAAAGGCATCGGTGCCGCGGGCAGCAAAATCCTGCAGCGAGAGAACGAAGCCGCTGGCATCGCCCAGCGTCTGCAAAGCGGTGAGGGCGGCTTTTTCATTTTTGTCGCCGACGGCGCGGCTCAGCTGATGGTGGCCGACGATGATCTTGTTCTGGTTTTTTGCAAGCCAGCTGTTGACGGAGTCCGTATTGCGCTCGAGCGTGTTGAGGTAATCTGAGAGCTGGTCGCGCATTTGCGCAAGGCTCGTCAAATCTTCCGGCAACTTGAATTGCGCGTTCGATACGGGCGTGTTCGATGGAAGGTCGTCAGCCATCAAAATCCTCAACAGGTATGGTTAATAATGCTCGCGACTATAGCATCCGCATTTTCCTTATGCAAATCATTTTCGGAAAATAAGAATGCTGGATTTAGCTAAATAAATCAAATAGATGCTAATTTTCTTGTGGATTGGAAATGTGCCGCTAAAGTGGCCGCAGCACAGAGAATCAAAGGAAAAAAAATGCTTCAGGAATTCAAGAATTTCGTCATGCGCGGCAACGTTGTGGATCTTGCGGTCGGTGTCATCATCGGCGCCAGCTTCGGCAAAATTGTCTCCTCGCTTGTTGAAGACATTATCATGCCGCCTTTGAGCCTTGTTTTGGGCAAAGTTGATTTCAGCAGCATCTTCGTGCCGCTGACTTTAAGCTCTGAGCATTACGAAACGCTGGCCGATGCGAAAAAAGCCGGCATCGCCACCTGGAACGTCGGCATCTTCGCCAACACGCTGGTGCAGTTCCTGCTCGTCGCTTTCGCCATCTTCTTTTTTGTGGTGAAGCCGATCAACCGGCTGAAAGTGAAAGAAGCTGCCGCGCCCGCCGCGCCCGCCGCACCGACCAAAAGCGAAGAACTGCTCACGGAAATCCGCGACCTCCTGAAGAAGTAAGAGCTCAATTCCATAACTTGCCAATTGTCGCCCGTTAGTACAATCTTTAGTTGTACTGTGCGACAATGCATCCAGAAGTTGTTTAGCAACGGGGATGCGCAGCACATGACACTCAAAGGCAAATTCACCCTTCTCAGCGCCATGCTGGTGATCGTTGTCACGCTGGCCGCGGTGCAGAACCATTTTATCCTGCAAGGGCTCATCAATGACGTCACGGCGGGTGACCGCGCGGCGGAAATGCTGCGCCGGCATATGCATGCCGACATGCTGCATGACGCCGTGCGGGCGGAAGTGCTGCGCGCGCTGCTTGCGGTGCCCGCCAATGACCGCAAGACTTTGGATGACGCGCTGGTCAAGGTCCGCGATAACACAACCGGACTTAATGATGATATCGCCGAACTGCAGCGCATGAATTTACCGTCGGAAATGCAGCCGCTGCTGTAAATGCTGGCGCCGGAAGTATCGGGCTATACGGCGGCGGGGCTTTCCCTTGCCGATACCGCCCGCCGCGACATGGCCGCCAATACGAAAGAATCTGCAGGCCTCACCGCCGATTTCAACCGCCGGTTTGACAGCATCGCCATCAAGGCCGACCAGATGACAGGCATGCTGGAAAAAAATCTTGATGATTTAAGCCTGCAACAAAACAAGGCGCTTGCAGGGGCGGATGCGCGCAGCGCGGCGGTGGCGCTGGTCACCGTGCTGGCGGCGCTGTTC
>JBBQWK010000216.1:0-3905 GCA_038210695.1 Alphaproteobacteria bacterium | reverse complement strand
CGGTAAAATAAACTGGCAGTCGCCCGTGGCCCTCGCGCTTATGAAACATGGCGTAGGGGATGAGGTGAAACTCAGCACCATCAACGGGACCGAAATAGTGGAGATTGTCTCCATCACTTACACCTGACAACAATTGATTTGCAGCCTTGCCCTTTCACGCGTAAATTATGGGCAGAAGTTATTTCTTTCAAAGGGTTCAAGCCATGGATTTTATCAAGAAGAACGCCATTCTTATCGGCATCCTCGTTGTCGTCGGGCTGTTTATTTTCAGTGGCATCAACACCATTCCGACGCTTGATGAAAACGTAAAGGCAAAATGGTCGCAGGTCGATAACCAGTACCAGCGCCGTATGGACCTTATCCCCAGCCTGGTCGAAACCGTGAAGGGCTATGCCAACTTCGAAAAATCGACGTTGACAGATGTCATCAACGCGCGCGCCAATGCCACCAAGGTCACGCTGTCGCCGGAAATGCTGAACGACCCCGAAGCCGTCAAAAAATTTGAAGCGGCGCAGGGCAGTCTTTCCAGCTCGCTGTCGCGCCTGATGGTCGTGTCGGAGCAATATCCCAACCTCAAGGCCGACCAGCAGTTCCTCACCCTGCAATCGCAGCTGGAGGGCACGGAAAACCGCATCGCCATCGCGCGCAAAGATTACATTGATACGCTGCAGCAGTATAACACTACCGTCCGCACCTTTCCGGGCCGCATCTGGGCAATGATTTATGGTGCGAAGGAAAAGCCGGTGTTCACCTCGTCCGCAGGTGCCGACAAACCGCCCGTCGTGAAATTCTAAGGGAGTAATCCCGCTGGCCATCATCCGCCGCCTTGGTTTTTGTGTCATCGCGCTGGTCTTCAGCGCCACGCTCGCCATGGCGGCGATTTCTTTTCCCGCGCTCTCCGGCCGCGTCGTCGATAACGCGCATATGCTGTCGGATGGAACAGTCCAGTCGCTGACGCAGTTGCTGGCGGAATACGAGAACGGCACAACCAACCAAGTCGTCGTTGTCACTGTGCCTGATCTGCAGGCAGGAACGATTGAAGACTACGGTTACCAGCTCGGCCGCCACTGGCAGATCGGCCAGAAGGGCAAAAACAACGGCGCGTTGCTGATTGTCGCGCCGAAAGAACATAAAGTCCGCATCGAAGTCGGCTATGGCCTCGAGCCTCTTTTGACGGATGCCGCCTCCAGCCAGATCGTGCAACAGGTGATCCTGCCTGATTTTCGCGCAGGACAGATGGAGAAGGGCGTTATTGACGGCACTCAAGCGATGCTCGACGTTCTCGGCGGCAAGCCCGTTGTCGCCGCGCCGGAGCAGCAGGATTCAAGCGGGGACTTGTTTGCGCTTATCTTCCTTGCAGGACTTTTACTTTTGATGGCCATCAGGTTTCCGGCGGCCACCGCCTATCTGCTTTTGAACATGAGCTCCTCGCGTATTTCCGGTTCGCGCTATGGCGGCTATAACAGCGGCAGTGGTGGCAGTAGTTTCGGTGGCGGGTTTAGCGGCGGCGGCGGCAGTTTCGGCGGCGGGGGGTCGACAGGGTCATGGTAAAAAAACTCTCGAAGGAAACCGAAGTTGCCATCGCCGCGGCGATCAACGATGCTGAAACCCGCACTACGGCGGAAATTGCGCTCGTCGTCTCGCCCAGAAGCGACCCCTACCAAAGCTTCCTTGCATTGCATGGTTTCGCGCTTGGCAGCATTGGCGCTATGGCGCTGTGGCTGTACCGACCTGCACTGGGCTTTCCGGTTTATTTCGTCGTGCAGGTGGCGGTGCTCCTCATCGTGCTGTTCCTGCCGCCGCTGCAGCAATTGTTTCTGGCGCTCGTGCCGAAAAAAGTAATGCATCATCGTGCCGCGCGGCGGGCGTTTGAAGAATTTCTCATCGCCTCCCGCCATATGCCGGCGCAGGTGCCGGTGGTGCTGCTCTATGTGTCTCTCGCCGAAAAATATGTACACACCGTCCACAGCCGTGCCGTGTCGCAAAAAATTCCTGCCGCTGTCTGGGATAAAATTGTTGCCGACTTTACCGCCGCCATGCCCGTGAAGGGTCTTGATGCGTCATGCCTTGCCGCCGTTGCCGATATGGCTGGGGTGCTAGAAGCAAACTTCCCCGAACCTAAATAATTTCCGACTGTTCATAATATTATGCTTGATCTGAGCATTACATATGCTTATAAAGAGCATTATAATGTTCATCGAGAGCATTAATATTTGACATAAATACAAGAATGCGGCATACTCATGTACCGCGTTAATACAAGTAGAGGGCTACGGATGCCAACCACAGCAGCGCTGAATTACAGCCAGAATGCCCAAAGCCTCGGTTATATCGATGCCGGCGGCAACCTGTCGGCGGCACAACTGGTATCTGCGGCCAATCTGCTGGCGACGGAGGGTGCCGTTCATCTCGGCAATACCGGCCTTACCTCGCCGGAGCAGTTGCAGGCGTTTTTACCAGCGCTTGGCTTTGGCGTTGATGAACAGTTTACGGGTGGCGGCCGCACCGCTGCGGGCTGGCAGGAAAAATGGGCGGCACCCGGTCTTCGCCGTCTCGACTTTTATCCGCCGCAGTTGCACCTGCTGCCGAACGGCGAAATTCATTACCAGCGCGTCTTTCCTGCCCGTGTGCTGTTTTACTGCCAGCAACCGGCAACGGCGGGCGGCCGCACCTATATCCATTTTGCGAAAGCGCTGGAGCGCCAGTTGGCGACGACTGTCACCGGCCAAAAACTGTTGGAAAATCTGGCGGCACACGGCCTCATGATCGAAAACGGTTTTCTTGATGCCGCGCATCCGCAAAAGCCGCAAAATTATCACCAGTCCTGGCAGGAACGCTTCGGCAGTAAAGACAAAGCGGAAGCCTTGGCCATCGCATCGGCACGCGTTGAGGACTACGATGCCTGCTGGTGGCAGGAAAACGGCGGCCAAAGCACCCTAATGACCCGCATCACCCTGCCGGCTTTTGTGGCGGCGGCGGACGGCGAAAAATATCTGCGCTTTCCGCGCATCGCGATGGACGGGCCGGATGCACGCAACGGCTATCGTCGCTACCCGCTCGGCAACGGCATCGAGCTGACGGATGAAGAAAAATCAACTTTGCGCAAAATCTATTTCCAGACTCAAGTTGGCTATGTGTGGGGGCGAGGGGACATCATCCTCATGGATAATATCCGCTGCGCCCATTCGCGGGAGCCTTTTATCGGCCCACGCGATGTCTGGCTCGGCATGGCCGGAACAACAAGAATTTAAAAAACGATTTCAAAAAAGGGTGTTACCGATGAAAATTGCAACCGCAGAATTACCGCCGCAGACCACCGCTAACCAGAACGCCGCAGAATTTGCTGCGAAATACGCAATCGATATGGGCATGGTCGAAAATGCCTCCGACGACGAGCGTTACGTGCTGCCCGACAATCGCAGCCAGTGGGAGCAGGATGTTCCCAACAACGTTTTCGATGCCGAAGGCAATTTAACGGCGGAAAAAATGACCGCGGCTTCGGCGCGTTTCCAGCAGCTCGGCGCGCTCAATATCATCAACACAGGGCTTCAAGCGCAGGAACAGAATGATGTGCCGATGGCGGTGCTGGAGGGCCTCGGCTTTGGCGAGAACGACCAGTTTAAATGGGGCGGCTTTACCAGCGGGCGCACCAATCTGAAATACATCTCCAAATGCATGCGCGAGACGGATGCGTATCCGGAAGAAAAATTCCTGCTGCCGCACAATGAAATCCTCTACCAGCGTTTCATGCCGGAGCGGTTGCTGTTTATCTGCAGCCAGCCGACAAAGCGAGGCTCCGGCGGCCGCACCTTCGCGCATTGCGCCGTGAAGCTGGAAGCCTATGTTGTAGGCTGTGGCGGTGCGGGTATTGCGCTGCTCGAAAAAATGCGTGCTGGTGGTTTCAC
>JBBQWK010000215.1:0-3926 GCA_038210695.1 Alphaproteobacteria bacterium | reverse complement strand
ATTCTTCAAGGAAGAAACTTTCGGCCCCCTGGCGCCGCTCTTCCGTTTCAAGACAGATGATGACGCCATACGCCTTGCCAATGATACCGAATACGGCCTTGCCGCCTTCGTCTACACCAACAACTATGCGCGCGTCTGGCGCGTGTCGGAAGCGCTGGAATACGGCATGGTCGGCGTGAATAGCGTCGCAATTGTGGCGGCGCAGGCACCTTTCGGCGGCTGGAAACAATCCGGCATGGGCACCGAAGGCTCCAAATACGGTATCGAGGATTATCTCGAGATCAAGCTTGTCAGCATGGGCGGCTTGTAAGCTTTAAAACACCGGATAAGAAAAGGGCCCGGATCGAAATCCGGGCCCTTCGCTATCTGAACACTAATTAACCTTGGGTGCTTATGTGTGTAAGTGAAGATCAAGCAGTGTCGAGGAAACTTGATGCTGCAGCAGCATTTGATTATGCAATCGTTATCTCAAATACAGTGGCTCGGGTCAAGAAAAAATGTTGCCATAAATAAGAAGCATTCTCAGTTGCAACGCAAAAGAGCGTGAATTCCAGAATTTAGCAAAATCGGCCTTTTACATTATTTTTTCGCAACGGTTTTGAGTGCCCGATTTTTATCAACAAGCGACTCAAAAAAAGTTAAAATGGTTTTGGGGATACTTGGGGAAAATTTAAAACATGGTAGCGGAGCTCGACCCGGCAGGAGCCGAGGGACCGGATTTTACCGGGCAGACCGCGCCGAAAGGCGGCGGCTTCGCCTCCATTGCGACGAATACAAAGCAGGCCCCCGATGGCCGCATCATGGTCGGCCAGGATATCGAGATTTACCCTGACCGTCCGCTACCCGATTTTGCCAGCGTTGAAACTCAAGCCTTTGCGGCCCGTGACCGCCGCTTGACGGGCGAGCAGTTCGCCATGCTGTGCCGTAACAGCCGCGTGCCGGCAGTGACCTCCATCGGCTCCTACCGCAACCTTAAAAACCCGAATGTGATGAAGCTCATTCAGGCAGGCATCATTGACTGGAAGCCGGAAGGCCGCCAGCGACTTGCGCTGATTTTTGAAAAGCCGCAAGGCCGCAAGCTGATGCCGGATATCAACGGCCGCCCCCTGCGCATCCCCGAAGAGAGGATCGTGCAGTCGATGATTTTGCCGGCGCTGCAGGTGTTGCAGGAATTCCGCAGCCTTGACATTGTCCACGGCGCCATGAGCCTTGATAACATCTACCTTTTCGGCGGAGAGGGCATGGAGCAGGTCATGCTCGGCGAATGCCTGTCATCCGCCGCATTCTTCCGTCTGCATCCCGTCTATGAAACCATCGAGCGCGGCATGGCGCAGCCATCGGGTCGCGGTATCGGCTCTCCCAAGGATGATCTCTATGCCCTTGGCATCTGCGTTGCCATGGTCGTGCGCGGCGCGAACCTTATGGCGGGCAAAACAACGGCGCAGATCATTGCCGCGAAAATGGAGCAGGGATCCTTCACCTTCGCTTCCGGCGGGGAGCGCATGGGTGCGGTATCGGATTTCCTCCGCGGTGTGCTGAATGACGATGAAAGCCAGCGCTGGGATCTTGATGAAACCCTGCGCTGGGCGGAAGGCCGCCGCATTGCGACCAAGCAGCAGTTCGTTGCCCTGCGCGCGTCGCGTCCCTTCGTTTTCCGCGATGAAAAATATTGGGATTTGCGCTCCGTCGCCATGGCCTTTTCGCAGCATGTACATGAAGCGGCGATCGCGCTCGAAAAAGACCACTTTGCTCTCTGGATCAAGCGCAACTTCGAAGATAAAATTCTCGCGACCCGCCTTGAAAAGGTCTGGGAGCGGGAGAAGGGCTCCAGCAAGGAGCGCATGGTGGCGGCGGTCTGCATGGCGCTCGACCCCATGGCCCCGGTGCGCTATCGCGGCTTGTCTATCTTCCCGTCCGGCTTCGGCGTCGCCCTTGGCGAGGTCATGTCGCGGCAGGAAGACGTTCAGGCGCATGCGGAGATGATCGCAACGCAGATGTTCACCAACTGGCTCAACCAGCATTTCGAGGAAGCGGGGGACGATACCAGCGGCCTTGTGTCGCTGTTCGAGAAATGTCGTAACTTCCTCGTCCAGAAAATGCCGGTCTACGGCATCGAGCGTGTGCTTTACATGCTCAACAAGGAAGTGAGCTGCATGAGCCCCGTGCTGCTCAACCACGTCGTCCTTGGCCCCGGCAGCCTATTGCTGGCGCTGGAAGATATGTCCCGTCAGGGCAGCCGGCCGGAGCATATTCTTGACCGCCACATGATGGCGTTTATTTCCGTGCGCGAACCGAAGATGATCGACCCGCATTTGGGCCATGTCATTTCCCGCGACCGTGGCCACCAGCTGGTCGGCATCACGCGCACGCTGGCCGCGATCCAGCGGCGCTTTTCAACCGGCCCTGTGCCAGGCGTCGGCAACTGGCTGATCGCCATGATTGCGCCGGCCGTCGAGCGCTTCAATGACCGCGACCTGAGGGCAGAAGTGCAAAAACGCATGGCAAAGCTTGAAAACAGCGGCAATTTAGCCGCCATTCTCGAGCTTATCGATAATGGCAACCTTGTGCAGGACGACATGCAGCGCTTTGTGCTGGCGCGTCGTGAATACGGCGGATTGATGCGGGAGCGCGTGGCGATTGAAACGCAGCTGCAGCGCCGCAAGGGTTTTGGCAGGGCGGCGGGGCGGCAGATTTCCATGCTGGTATCTGTGTCCCTCGGCTCCCTTTGCATTCTGGGATACCTGATTTTACGCTTTTCGGGAGCACATTGATGGCCGCCGCAGAAAAACCCGTCAAACGGAAGGTCCCCTTCAGCGTCAAGTTCGCGATTTTCTGCGTACTGGTGACAGCGGCGCTGTTTTTCCCGACAACTGTTCTGTTCTGCGGCTGCATGGTGCCAACCTTCGTTGCGGTCATCGTTGACCCGCATCCCGCCAAGACCGCTTGGATCACTGTCGGCTGCATGAATTTTGCCGGCACCATACCCGCCTGGTTCATGCTGTGGTCAAACGGCCAAAGAATTGATGAGGCTTTTATGCTGCTCACGCAAGCCAGCACGCTTATTCTCGCCTATGGCGGCGCGGCGGTGGGCTGGGTCATATATAACAACGTGACGCCGCTGGTCGGCGGATTGATGGTCGCGCGTAACGAGAAACGCTTGAAAGACATAGAAAAAAGACAGAAAGAGCTGACCCGCAAATGGGGCGATGACGTCATGCAGGGCGGCTAGGTCAAAACAACTGCCGCGATTTTTAGCCAAATTTTAAACGATTGAATTTATTAGGCTTTATCGCGAATATTAAGATGGATTTAACAACCGCGGGTTATACTTTAAAGGTTGGGTCAAGGGCTTTCGCCTTTGCTTTCCATGGAATCAGGGGCATTGTTATTGATGTTAAAGCTCATCAACCGCTGGCTGAGAAAGAAAGAGGATGGCGTCGTCGCGATTGAATTCGCCATGGTCGCGCTTCCCCTCTTTACGCTTATCTTCGGCATCATCGAAAGTTCCCTTTATTTCGCGGCCGGCTCCGTGCTTGAAGGCGGCTCCGTGCAGGCAGCCCGCATGATCCGCACAGGTCAGGTGCAGGAATCGTCAAACCCCGAAGACACCTTCAAAACCCAGCTGTGCAACGACGTTAGTGTCTTCCTCGACTGCGCCAAGCTGCAGTACGAGGTCATCCACATTTCCGGCGATACCTTCCTCAGCGCGTCGTCAAATGCTCCGGTGTTTGATTCCAACGGCAACCTTATCCCGCGTCCCTTCGACCCCGGCGTTAAAGACAGCGTGGTCATCGTGCGTTCTTACTACAAATGGGAATTCTATACGCCTTATATCGGCTCCCTCATGACCGGCAGTCTCAGCAAAAACTGGGCGGGCCACATGAGCACTGTCGTCATCAAATCCGAACCGTATACACCGTGAATCA
>JBBQWK010000214.1:0-3935 GCA_038210695.1 Alphaproteobacteria bacterium | reverse complement strand
AATATGCATGGCGATGTGTTTGACCCCTTCGGCGGGATTGAAGACCTCCGCATGGGCCGCGTTGTTTTTGTCGGCGATCCCGATCAGCGGATCGAGGAAGATATTCTGCGCATCCTGCGCTACTTCCGCTTCTACGCCCATTTCGGTCAGGGCATGCCGGATGGCGCGGCGTTGCGCGCCTGTTCCCGCCTTGCCAATAAAATTCCGCAACTGTCGGCAGAACGCATCCGTCAGGAAACGTTTAAAATTCTTGAATCTGACCGCTGCGCCGTGGTCTGGAACCTCATGCTGCGCTCCGGCATCACCGGCCATTTTTTGCCGGAAGCGACGGATATTGCCGCGCTGGAAAGATTATTGGTGGAAGAACATGACCACCACACCCACGCCTTCGTCCTCCGCCGCCTTGCCGCTGTGCTGGATGTCACGCTGGCAGGACTTGATTCACTGGTCGAAAGCCTGCGCCTGTCGCGCGAACAGGCAGACCAGTTACTGACCCTGCTGGAGCCGCCGCAGGAAGTCCGCACCGATATGAGCGAACATGCGGTGCGCAAACTCGTCTACACCTTCGGTAATGACATGGCGCGCAGCCTGCTGCTGCTCAACGCCGCCAAGACGGGGGAGAAAAAAAATCTTGATGCGCTTTATATTGTCGCCACTGCCTTCCGCCCGCCGCGCTTCCCGCTGCTGGGCGAAGACGTAAAAAAACTCGGGCACCCGCAGGGCCCCGAGATCGGTCATATTCTCAGCGAACTGGAAGACTGGTGGATCGCCAAAGACTTCGTCCCCGGCCGGCGCGAAATGCTGGAGAAGCTGGAAGCAGAGCATAAATTCAAAGGCTGACGCGGCCTTTTAGGCCCATTTCGCTTCCGGCGGCATCGACATCAATATCGCTTCGGTATTGCCGCCGGTTTTGAGGCCGAATTGCGTGCCGCGGTCGTGCAGCAGGTTGAATTCGACGTAACGGCCACGGCGAAGTAACTGGTGTTCGCGCTGCTCCGGCGTCCAGGGCTTGTTCATATGCGCTGCGACAATTTTGGGATAGACATCAAGGAATGACAGCCCCACATCGCGCGTGAAGGCAAAATCTTTTTCCCAGTCGTTCTCCAGATAGTCATAGAAAATGCCGCCGATGCCGCGCGGTTCGTTGCGGTGCGGCAGGAAGAAATAATCATCGCACCATTTCTTGAACTTCGGGTGGTAGTCAGGGTCGTGGCCGTCGCAGGCATTTTTAAAGGCCGCGTGGAAAATTTTGGTGTCGTCTTCGTTCTCGACCATCGGCGTCAAATCCGCGCCGCCGCCAAACCAGCTTTTTGATGTGACAATGTGCCGCGTGTTCATATGCACGGCCGGCACCAGCGGCGAGCGCATATGCGCGACAAGGCTCACCCCCGCCGCCCAGAAGCCGCCGGTTTCGGCAGCGCCCGGCACCTGTTTTCGGAAGTCGGATGAAAACGTGCCGTAGACGGTCGAAATATTGACGCCGACTTTTTCAAAGACGCGGCCCTTCATCAGCGAAATCACGCCGCCGCCATCAAGGCTGCTGCCGTTGGCGGCATCCTTGTTTTCGCGGGTCCAGGGCTTGCGCTCGAAACGTCCGGCGGGCAAATCGCTGTGCGTGCCGGTTAGCTCGTCTTCCAGCTGCTCGAAGCGGGCACAGATTTGGTCACGCAAATTCGCAAACCAATCCGCCGCCATTTGCTGGCGGTCGGGGAAAATCTGTTTGCGTTGCGGCTCGGTCATGAATCGGCGTCCTGATTGGCTGCCTGCACTGTAAAAGATTTACCGTAAGAAATCAACCGGCGGCAAGGCCTTGAAAAAGCCCCGTTTGCCGCATGGCTTCCGACAAAACAATGGCGGATGCGACCGCGACGTTGAGGGAGCGGAAACCCGCTGCCATCGGCACGGTGACGCGGGCAGGGCAGGCGGTATGCACGGCGTCCGGGACGCCCGCCGACTCGCGCCCTGCCAGCAAAATATCATCCTTATCAAAGCGGAAATCGAGGAATGATGCGTCGGTTTTCGTCGTCAGCAGCACCAATCTTTTCCCCGCGGTGGCGCCTTGAAAAGCCGCCCAGCTGTTGTGGCGGACAAGGTCAAGCTTGTCCATATAATCCATGCCCGCACGGCGCAGGTTTTTGTCGGACAATAAAAATCCGCACGGCTCGATAATATCCATGCCAATGCCAAAGCAGGCGGCAAGCCGCATCAGCGTGCCGGTGTTCTGCGGAATGTCAGGCTCGAAAAGGGCAAGGCGCAGGGTCATGGATAATTGATGTATCAGCAGGTTATTATGATACAGCTATATATCACGCGGCACCGGAAATTGGCAGGGGACGATGATCGAGATCAGGAAAAAACTGGCCTTTTATGAGCTGTATTGCATTGCAGTCATCGCCATGGTCTTTGGCCATTTCAGCCTAGCGTTTCTGCCTGACGCGGACTGGCCCAAGTTGATATCGCGAAGTCTTGCAATGGTATGGCTTGTGCCTATAGGCTATAATGCCGGCTTTCCGTTAACTAAGCGCATCTGGTACTGCGCCTTTGCCCTCATTGCGGCAGACATTCTGCTGGGCTTTGATCCGTTTCCACTCAGTTTTGCGACGACTTTCATTCTTGTCAGGTTATGCATTCAGCCGGTCATGGAATTCGCGCTGAAATCGCGCGCGCATTTCTTCTTCGTCAATGTTCTGGCTCTCGCGCTGTCGGTGCCTGCGGAAAGGCTTTGCGATTACGGAACGCAAGCGTTCCTTCTTGCCAGTGCCGGCTGGACCTTGCGTAACCGGGGCGAAGCGGCGCCTGTTATCGATGTAAGGGCTCATTTCGCGCTGGTCACCATTGCATACATTGTCCTGCAGCAGCGCATTTTTCATTTCAACGGGCCGGCAGTCGTCTATCTCATAGTCTCCTGCGCGCTCATGAGCTGGCTGCTGTTTCATCTTCGCGATTTATTGCGCGAGGATCTGCGTCGCCGGCCCGCTGACATTCTTGCAAAGACATGCCAGTTTATTGGCCACAACACTATGGAAATATACGTCGTACACCTCATTATACTCAGTCTCGCCGTCAAATATGTTTTTACATATGGTTAGATTTGCATATCCCTAATTGTTTATTTAATTTTTAACAGCCTCGCACTTTCATTTCCAGCAAAAATGAGTAATATCAGACCAGATTATCGGGAGAGGCGCCAAAACCTTTCCCAAGGCTAAGGGACGACAACTCCGAAAAGCCGGCGGGCCTATATTTTCTATCCAGGAAAGTCGTTTCTGCCGTTCCTTCGAAAGACCAGTCCAAAAAAGGAAGAAAAACAATGGACTCCACCAAAGACGGCGCATCACGGCGCGATTTTCTGTATCTGACAGCAGGCTCCATGGCGGCAGTTGGCACGGCCACAGCGGTCTGGCCCCTTGTCGACAGCATGAATCCCGCCGCCGACACCCTTGCCATGGCCTCGACGGAAGTTGACCTGTCCAAGGTCGCTCTCGGCCAGAGCATTGTTGTGGTGTGGCGCGGCAAGCCGGTGTTTATCCGCCGCCGCAGCCCCGATGAAGTCAAAGACATTCGCGAAGAAGACTGGAAGGGTTTTCGTGACCCGCAGAGCGATGCGGACCGCGTCATGAAGGGCCATGACCAGTGGCTCGTCCTCGTCGGCGTCTGCACCCACCTCGGCTGCATCCCCAAAGGCAACATGGCGGGCGATCCGCATGGCGACTTCGGCGGCTGGTTCTGCCCCTGCCACGGCTCGCACTACGACCGCTCCGGCCGCATCCGCAAGGGCCCGGCGCCGCACAACCTCGCCGTCCCGCCGTATGTCTTCAAGACAGATACGCTTATTCGCATCGGTTAATAATTCTCAAGGAATATAAAAATGTCCGCACCTGCGAACAGACAGAAGTTTGATAACCCCGTGGTCGAATGGGTTGATACCCGTCTTC
>JBBQWK010000213.1:0-3964 GCA_038210695.1 Alphaproteobacteria bacterium | reverse complement strand
TCAGCAGTTGCTTCGCCAGCAGCAGGCGGCGGGTCAGCAGCAATTGCAGCGGCGCAACGCCCAGTTCCTTTTGCACAATGCGGCGAATCTGGCGGGTGCTCAGCTGGAATTGTGCCGCGACGGCTTCAAGACCTGCTTCCGCATCAAGGCTGCCTTCCTCCAATCGCTGCACCATCAGCTGCGCAATGCGCTGCGCGTCATCCACCGGCGCATAGCCGGGCGCAAGCTCCGGGCGGCAGCGCAGGCACGGGCGAAAGCGCTGTTGCTCGGCTTCCTGTGCGTTGTTGAAAAAGCGGCAGTTGGCTTCTTTCGGCGTTCGGGCGGGGCAGATGGGGCGGCAGTAAATACCGGTCGAAGTCACGCCGACAAAAAACAGCCCGTCAAAGCGCGCGTCGCGGGCGGCAAGTGCTTTGTAGCGTTTTTTCGAATCTTCAGGCATAACCCTTATATAAGCCGCAGCCACTGAATAAACTAGCCATTTCCGGACATGGCGCAAACGCCGCTTTCAATGTCCGGAAACGGCGTGTTTTATGCGCGGCAAGCCCTATGTTAGGCGGATGGTAAAGGAGCAGATAGATGACTTATTATTTTAAAACCATGCCATCACCTGTCGGCGAATTAACGTTAATTGCCAGCGACAAGGGCCTCGCCGCTATCTTGTGGGAAAATGACGACCCGATGCGCGTGCGCCTGACTCCCCGCACGGAAGATAAAAAGCATGCCGTGCTATTGCGGGCCGAAGCGCAGCTGAAGGATTACTTTGCCGGCAAGCTGGACAAATTCGACCTGCCGATGGATGCGAAAGGCACGCCCTTCCAGAAGGAAGTCTGGGCGGCGCTGCTGACCATTCCCTTTGGTGAAACGCGCAGCTATGCCGATATCGCAAAACAGATCGGCCGGCCAAAGGCGACGCGCGCCGTCGGCGCTGCCAATGGTAAAAACCCCTTATCTATTATTGCGCCCTGCCACCGCGTCATTGGCAGCAACGGCAAGTTGACCGGTTTTGCCGGCGGGCTTGAGGCCAAGGTGCTGTTGCTGGATTTGGAAAAACGCCCATAAAAAAAGCCGGTGCTTTGGACACCGGCTTTTTTTATCTTAAGTCTGTCGTGCGCAGATTACCGGCGGAAGGAAATCTGGCGGCTGTGGTCGACCGTGTTGTCACGGTGATCGCCGCCCTTCATTGCCGCTGCAAAGGCCGAAACCCCTGCCACCAGCGACGTCGCACCGGCCGAGAAGGCCAGAATGACGGAAATGGTGTGGCGCTGCTGCAGGATATCTTTCGCAAGGTCCTGATCAGCCTGAGTGACGCCGTAACGGTTCAGGAAAGCCGCCGTGAAAATGGCAATCCCAACCAGTACCGTGCCGGTCGCCCAGACCATCAGGCCGTGGATGCCGTCACGCACTTCGCGTTCGTGGATGGGGCTGCCAACCACCGGTGCGCGCATGCGGCCCGCAACGTAACCGCCAAGCGTGAAAGCCAGCAGCTGGATCAGCAGCACGTAAACGCCGCCTTCAATCATCTGCTCGCGCGACGGGATGTTGTTGCGCATATAGTCAAAGTCGGAAATGCCGACGGCGGCACCGAACTGGAGCATGACAAGCGAAATGGCAAGCGCCAGCATCGCGCCCGCGATGATCGAACCCCATTCAATATAGGAAGAGGGTGTTGAATAACTGTTTTCGATAGGCATTGTTTTATTCCTTTAAAATTAAACGTGAATGCCAACGAAAGAGAGAATCGCCATGACGACGACGACGAGACCGACCAAATAGATAACCTGATTCATGATGTACCTTTTTATTCTAGCGTTAAAAAAATCGCCCGCCGGTTAAAAGGGCAGGGCGGCTTTCATACGAATGTTTCAACCGCAACAATCGTTCCATTTCAGGTCTTTGGGCTTAGACTTTGACGAAATACAAACCTTGCAAATATTATGGTTGCCGTAACAGGGGCGGGATTGGTAATAATTATGCCGGCCTTGAAAACGCTACCGGAGATAAAGACGATGACGTCAAAACCCCATCAGGAACGTGCGCTGACGCCCGCCCACCTGCTGGATATCGTCCAGCAGACGATGGATGCCTGCTACCGCAAACGCAGCGCGAAAACGCCTGCGCGCTCGGCCGAGGAATTCTATGGCTTCAAAGCCGAAGACGTCACCACTGTCTACCAGCGCCGCCACGGCTATGGCCGCGGCGTGTGGTACCGCCTGAAAGACAACCGCGTCTTCGACGCCGCCGCCAAGCCCGCGCCGGAAGAGCCGGAATGGTATCAGGGCTTTCAGCACTAGGCTTGCGGGCGTCCGCAGCCAAGGTTAATTTCCGGTTACGGACAGGTAAAAAATCCTCCTCGCCGCCTGAATGCGCCAAGCGTATAATGGAATGGCCGATTGGACGCGTTTTTGCCGGAGGTGACGGGTTGGACGAAAACGAGCAAATCCCCCCTCGATTGCAGCTTGAAAAAGCCACTGCCCAGGCCCCAAAAGCCGGGTTGGGCATCCTCCCCGTGGCTGCAGCCGGTTTCCTGTGCCTGCTGGGTCTGTTTGCCGCTCTGCCTGATTCGGCCGGAACCGCAGCGACCAACGAAGCCGCCCTTAAAACGGGCGACCATGTTCCGCTGGAGAAAAGAGCGCAAATCGACGCATTCTTCAGTGCCTATACAGGCCGCCTCTCCCCGCTGCTGCCCGAGAAGGAAAGGGCCGCATTCTTTGCCTCCCCCGGAATGAGCGCCGCGCAAAAAACCGCACTATGGGCAGAGGTCGAGCGCGGGGACAAAAAACTTGCCGTCATCACTTTATGGGATAATTTTGACGAGGACGGCGATGCGGTCAGTGTTGCTGGTGACGGTGTGACGATCAACGTGCCTCTGACGCATGTCACCACCAGAATTTATATTCCCTATAAGCCCGGCGGCAACCTTGCGATCACCGGCTTGCGCGATGGCGGGGGCGGCGTCACGGCGGCAATAGAAACGCTTGCTGGCGCTGTACCGCTGCCGATTTTGACAGTTGGACAAACAATAATGCTTCCACTACTATAAATGACAGATGCAACTCCAGCCAGCCGCAGGACTTTTTGACTATGGTAGGCCCTTGGTACTTCCGCTTTTTCCTCATCTTCATGTTTGTGACTATATCAAAGGCCCTGCCGCCGCTGGGCTGGATCATGATCGCTATCGCGGCATTGATCGTCCTTTCAAAATTACTGTATGAAACCGAATATTTGCCGGAGCGCGTCATGGACATTCTCGACAGGTTGACCAACAAGCCGGAACTGGAACGCAAATACAGCGACCAGCAGCATCAGTCGCTCATTATCGATGCGGCTGAACTTGCCGCCTACATGAAAACCAAGATCGTCGGGCAGGACAAGGTGATAGATTCCGTGGCGCAGCAGCTGCGCCGCCGCATCGCTGCGCGCCGCCAGAACAAGCCGATTGCGGTTTTCTGCTTTGCAGGCCCGCCCAGCGTCGGCAAGACCTATTTTGCTAAAATTTTGGCGGAAAAGCTGTATGGCGACCAGAAAAACCTGCTGTTTTTCGATATGGCGATGTATTCGCAGCCGCATGCCGTCTCCAGCCTTTTTGGGCAGGCCAAGGGCTACGTCGGATCGAATACCTATGGCTCGCTGACCGCAGGCTTGCGCGATTTTCCGGCCTCGGTCGTGCTGCTGGATGAGTTTGAAAAAGCGCACCCCGAGGTTCACAAGCGGTTTCTAACCGCGTGGAACGACGGCTTCGTGACCGAGGTCAGCGACGGCACGCGGGTTTCGACAGCAGAGGCGATTTTCGTGCTGACAACCAACGCTGCGTCTAAAAAATTGACGGATCTTGTCGGTCATTACGGAGATAACCACGCCGATTTTTCCGAGGCCATGAAGAAGGTGCTGGAAGAAGCGGCCTTCGCGCCGGAAGTCCTATCGCGCGTTGATGATTTCTTTGCCTTCAACGCCCTGAAGGGTCTTG
>JBBQWK010000212.1:0-3986 GCA_038210695.1 Alphaproteobacteria bacterium | reverse complement strand
CCGGAGGGCAGCGTGCCTTTATCGTAAAAATACTGCGCGCCGTGGACGAATTCGGAGGTCTTCAAGGCTTCTTCGGAAGCAAGGTCATACAAGCCCCGTCCCGCATGCGTATCCAGCACCGTCATCTTGGGGTTTTTCTGCTGCAGGGTTTTGAGCAGCTGGATCAGGATGGCGTGTTTCTGGACATCGGCGAAGTTGCCGGCGTGGTAGATGTGCTGGTAGCTGAGCATGGGGGGCTTTCATTAAAATCGGAAAAAGAAAAAGCCCTCAGATTTCTCCAAGGGCTTTTTCAAGATAGTCAGATATCTTATACGGCCTTGAGATTAACGGCAGTCATACGACCTTGACGATCCGGAGCCAGTTCGTAGTTAACTTTCTGGCCTTCGTTCAGGCCTTTCAGGCCCGATTTTTCAACAGCGGAAATATGAACGAAAACGTCCGTACCACCACCATCCGGAACAACAAAGCCGAAGCCTTTTTTGTTGTTAAACCATTTTACGGTACCACTTGGCATACTAGTCTCTCCTTGAGCATCAGTGAGTAAATCGTACCCGGAGCCGCCAATCTCAAAGCCGTTGATACGTATTGAGCGGAAACTTGGATACCCTTCAGAAATATCGTATTTCCGATACCCCTGCAACGGGGATTAACGGGGGCGGGCTATGGCTTTGTTAAATCCCGATAAAACGTGGTGTTTATGCACCTGAAACAGCTGTTCGGGCGGGCGTATTCGGGGCTCGCGGAATTATGTTATCTCGCTGATTCTAGATCAAAACAGGCAGAGCAGCCAGACAACGCCGACGTTGAGCAGCGCGATAAACACCGCCGCGCTGCCGCCGTCTTTCGCGTGTTTCGACAGCGGGTGAATTTCGCCGCCGAAGCGGTCAACCACGGCTTCAATGCAGGAATTCAAAAGCTCGATGATGAGGACGAGCAGCACGGAAGCAATCATGCCCGCTGCGGCAAGGTGGCTTGGCGCGATGAAGAGGGCAAGCGGAATGAGGATAACAGCCAGTGCCAGTTCCTGCCGGAAGGCCGCTTCCGATTTGAAGGTCGCGATCAGGCCGGCTTGCGTATAGCCCATGGCCTTGATGATGCGGGTAATGCCTGTGTTGCCGGGTTTCATGGCGCGTTAGACTTCCTGCTTCTGGTACGATTTATACAGGTCGCGGATGGGGCCCGGCACGGTCAGCGCCTCCCGCGCCGGCAGGTCGGATGTGATGCGGCCTTGATCCAGGTAAATGATGCGGTCGAATTCCGGCAGCAGGTGCAGGCGGTGCAGCGTTGCCACCAGCGTCTTGTTCTTGAAGTGGGTGAAGACGTTTTCAAAAATTTTCGCTTCCGTGGGCAGGTCGACGCTGCTTGTCGGCTCGTCCAGCAGAATAATATCCGACTGTTCCGCCGCGAAGAAGCCGCGGGCAAGCGCAAGGCGCTGTTTCTGCCCGACCGACAGGTTGACGCCTTTTTCGCGGATGTCGGTATCAAGCCCGTCCACCAGCTGGCTCAACACCGGCATGAATTCGGCAAGGGCGAGGGAGCGGTAAACATCGGTGTCCGGCACATCAAGGCCGAAGCTGACGTTGAAGCGGATGTTGTTCTCGAAAATTTCGGGGTCTTGCGGAATAAGCGTGGTGAGTTCCGCAAGCGCGTTGAAGGGCGCGGGCTTGCCGTCAATTTCCATGGTGACGGATTCAGGCTCGTGCAGGGCGCGGAGGATGGAGAGCAAAGTGCTCTTGCCGCCGCCGCTGGAGCCGATGAGCGCAATACGCTCCCCGCGCCCGATGCTGAGGCCGACGCCGTTCAGCGTGCGGCCGCGGTTGGTCAGCTGCGATTTATAGGAGAAGTTGAGGTTGGAGATGACAACCGTCTTCCAGTCATCCGGCACATCATGCGGCAGGGGGCGCACGAAGCGGTCATGGTCATCCAGCAGCGACTGGATGGAACGGAGCGAGGTGAGGGAGTTCAGCCAGCCGGCATGCAGCGACATAAAGTCAAAGCCCTGGCTGCCGACGCGGTCCTGATACATGTAAACGGTGACCAGCGTACCCGCTGCAATGCCGATGCCGGCGGAAAGGCGGAAGTGGATAAAGCTGAGCAAAATGGCGCCCAGCATGGAAACGTTGAGCATGGTGTAGAGGAAATAGCGCCATTCGTTGATCTTCGCTTCCTGCACATAGGGCGGCATGGCGATGACCTGCTTGGCGTGCATGGTCACCTGCGCAAATTTCTGCAGGCGCAGGATAACGATGGAGACGATGTTGCTGACGTAGTCAAAGAACGTCGCGCTGGAAATATGCGAGGCCTCGTTGCTCTGGTGGATGGCCTTGGTCATTTTGCGGTTGAGCGTGATGATGATCATCATCGACAGGACAAAGCTGAGGAAGCTGGCAACGCCGATTGTCCAGTTGTAATACACAAGAATGCCGATGGAGCCGACAAGCGTGCAGACACGCTGGAAGCTGATGAAGCCCGTCTCCGCAAAGTTGCGCAGCGCGCCGCCTGCCGTGCGGATGCGGTTGATGGTGGCGCCGGAATGGTTGTCCTGATGCCAGCTGAGCGGCAGCTCCGTCAATTTTTTAAACAGGTCGTCGATGTAGTTGATGTAGACGATCATGCCGGCACGGCGTTCCATGACGCGCGCGGGGCCGTGCATGGCCCACATGCCGATTTTGCAGAGGAAAATATAGCCGAGGATTTTTGCTGAATCCGCAAACAGGTTTTTATCCGCCACCTGCAGCACGTTGACCAGCATCCCGAACAGCCAGGGCACGGAAAGGTCAAAGCACATCGCGAAGAAAAACAGGATGTGATAAAAAATGATGATCGGCCGCTGCTCCGCCGCATACTTCCACACCTCCCGCCATAGCTGGAGGTAGGAGTTGTTGAAAACAGGGTCGGTAAAACGTTTCAGCAGGGCGGGGGCGGACATCGGCGGCTTTCTTCTAAACAGGCCCTTGATAATAAGGGTTTGCCGCCCGTGAAAGAAACCATGTTGACGGTTATTTTCGCTTTCTGTCGCGAAGTGTTGCCCCAATGCTATAAGGAAAATATTTATGGCAATAATTTATTGTCAACAGGTTGCAAAGGCCTTACTTTTTGGCCAGCATCGCCCCAACCGATTTTGAGAGCATGCTCAAGGCAAAGCCCGGCGCAACGCGGCTCATGATTTTCAGCATGTTGCTGAGGCCCGGGCGAATTTCCGTCGCGCCCCGATCAAGGCCTTCCATCGTCTTCAGCGCCAGCGTTTTTACATCCATGGCTTTAATGTCTTTCAGGTCCTCGGCGGTAAACCCGTCGCGGAACAGCGGCGTTTCGGTGCCGGGGGGCGCAAGCTCGATGACTTCAACGCTGCTGTTCGCCAGCTGCTGGCGCAGCGACAGCGTGTAGGAATGTAAGGCTGCCTTGGTGGATGAATAAACCGGCGAAATCGGCAGCGGCACAAAGGCAAGGCCGGAGCTGACGTTGATGATCGCCGCATTCGCCTGCGCCTTCAGGTGCGGCAGAAACTGCTGCACCATGCGGATGGGGCCATTCAGGTTGGTGTCAATTTCCTGCGTCACATCGCTGAGCGCGCGATTGTCGTTCAGGTTCATTTTGCGCATGATGCCGGCGTTATTGACCAGCACGTTCAGTTTCGGGAAGGCGGCCGTCACATCGGCAAACAGCTTTTCAATCGCGCCGGTATCGCTGACATCGCTCTGGAAGGTGACCAGCTGCGGCAACTGCGCCTTGGCGGCGGCAAGCTTGGCGGCATCGCGGCCGGTGATGATGACGGTGTTGCCGCGGGCAATAAACTGCTCCGACAGGGCAAGGCCAATGCCGCTGGCGCCGCCGGTGATAAGAATGGTATTGCCGGATTTTTTCATTTTATTAAGTCTTTCTATATTAATAGCGCTGTAAATTCATGCCGATAGAGGGTTATTCTTTCGCCTTCGGCGGGGTCTTGATGGGGCAGGTCGAAATGCCGAACAGCGCATAAAGGCCGC
>JBBQWK010000211.1:0-3998 GCA_038210695.1 Alphaproteobacteria bacterium | reverse complement strand
GCAAGTTATGTGCATGGGCGCAGGTGCTTTACTGTTGATATTTTATGCCGCGAAAAGATGTTCTTCTAAAACCATGCCATACTTTGACGGCATGGTTTTAGTGGCCTATTCGATATCTTTTTGGGGAATGGCGGGAACAATTGCAAGCTGCGTGCCTGTTTTATTACTCACCTTCGCTGCTTCGATTATTATTTCGATTGCAAATGACTTTCTAGGCCAGCCTGAGAATTCCCCCAAGCAGTTTTATGATATGATTGCGCTTATTTTTAGAAACAGAACTTATCAATAAATTTTATACGATAAGGAAGCCTTTGTCCGACAATAAGCCCCTCGCAAAACCGCACCGCTACCTGCTGATTGATTTCGAGAATGTTCAGGCATTCGAGGTCGAAAAGCTGCCGGGGGATATGCAGGTTATTATTTTTACGGGTTCGAACCAAAACAATGTTTCGGTTGACCTTGTCACCAAGACACAAAAATTGGGCAGTAGGCTGGAATGGCGTCACATCGACAAAGGCGGCCACAACGCGCTCGACTTTTTTATCGCCTATCAGCTCGGAAAAACTTTCGAGAAAGAGCCGCTGGCGGAATGCTTTATCCTGACGAAGGACAAAGGCTTTGACCCGCTACTGAATAATTTGAAAAGCACCGGCCGAAAGTGCCGCCGCATCGAAACTTTGGGCGACTTGAAATAGCAAGAGACGCACACGGCTTGTCATCCCCGAGCAAGCGGGGATCCAGAGCTTCACAAAACCAAAATGAATCTATGTGATTCTAGATTCACGCCTTCGCGGGAATGACATGGAATAATCAAGCCTTCGGCGCGGGCGCTTTCACGGGCACAAACGTCGACTGGCCTTCTTCAAGCACAAGGCGGCGGGCTTCGCCCATTTCAACCAGAACCTGCGCGAGTTTTTCGGGGCCGAGGTCTTTGATCACGCCGGGGGCGTCGGTGATGTGAAGGCGGTCGCGCCCGTTGCCCGCGAGCTCGCGGCGGCCTGCAACGGCATCGACGATATCCTGCACGGAAAGGCTGGGCAGGCTCATTGCGCGCGGCATGCGCGGCATTTTGTCGAGGATGGCGCCGAGGGTGCCGGGCTTCGCTTTAGAGGCTTTGGGTTTTTTCGGCGCGGCATCATCCGCCAGAATCTGTTCCATGGTTTCATTGACGCCGCAGAATTTGGCGAAGACGTCGATCAGCGTGCCCTTCTGGTACACATCAAAACCGGCCAGTTTGTATTTTTCGCCTGCAATCTCGCGCATAGTTTCTCTCCTTGAATTTCGATTGGCGGATGTTAGGCCTCCCCAATAGTTATGTCAACAATCTCCGGCAAAGAAAATTAACCCGCTGATAAATAACAGCTAATCCGCATTATCGGTACCTATCGTCATGCGTTCAAAAATGATTTTTAAGGTTTATGTATAATAATGGTTGAGAATTATTCTCAAAAACAGAAGTGTCCCGCGATGACAGCAACCGTTGAAAAAACCGAACCGCTTTCCTCCATCACCGCCGAATTCAACGGCCGCATTGCCGGCGATGTGCGGAGCAGCGCGCTGACGGAAAGCATGCTGCAGGCTTTTTACCGGCGGGAGCATGGCACGGTGCAGCTGCTGGCAAGCCAGGGTGCGCACTTCAACCCCGAGATGTTGCAGGTCGCCGTCGGTTTCCGCGACCACAATTTATCCAAAGCCTGTCTTGATGGCGGCGTGATGCCGAACGAAGCCATGGTGCGCTTTGCCATTGATCTGCGCGATGCGAAGCTGGCCGATATGCTGATGACGCATGTGACGCTGACGCCGTCGCTGCTGGATTACGCCGCGCGGCATGGATCGGACGCTGTGCGCAAATCAGTCGAGAGCCGCAAGATCTAACGCGCGCGACTAAATAAAATCCGCACATTTTAAAAACATCATGGCGATTTTTTCGCCGCGATGTTTTTCGTGCGGCGATAATTTCAATCTGCATTTGCCGAAAAGTTATCGGCGGAAAATGTTTTCCCGAAAGAGTCGTCACACCACTAATGGAAGAAATTTTTCGCAGTGCCGCAAAATCTTGATGACAAGTGATTCGCTCTGACGTATATTCAAAATAAGAGTTTTAGTTAATTTTCGATTAACCTCAAACTTCGGGAGTTCCTTTGGACCTCATCAGGCTTCACGTCTTACCCCCCTCGTATCGCGCCCAAGACATCGCGCGTCTCATCATCGCCAGCCCCGCCACCCGCATCGTCAAGTGTTCTGCCGCCTCCCCTTGGGAGGTTTTTTTACGCCCGGAACACGCCGGCCAGTTTTCCATCCACTACTACAAACCAAAACCGCAGAAGCTGAAACCGTCCACAACCACGACAAAGGGGAAGAAATAAGCATGGGGAAAAAATCCAAGATATCCGCGTATAACGCCAACAAGGCGCCCTCGACCGAGCGCGTCACCAGCCTTTTCGGCAGTAATCACGGCTCTTGGGATCCGCTGGAGAAATTTGTCGGCCAGCGCGACCAGAAATACGTCAAGAACGTCCGCCCACGCTCCGAAGGCCAGAAGCGCCTGATGGAAGCGATTGACGCGCATAACCTTGTTTTCGCCATCGGGCCTGCGGGTTCCGGCAAAACCTATCTCGCTGTCTCCGCCGCCGTCGAAGCTTTCGAGGCGGGACAAGTCGAGCGCATCATCCTCTCCCGCCCCGCCGTTGAAGCCGGTGAAAAAATCGGCTTTCTGCCGGGCGACCTGCAGGACAAAATGGCGCCGTACCTGCGCCCTTTATATGACGCCTTAAACGACCGCATGGGCATCAAGCGCCTGAAAAACTGCATCGACACCGGCGAGATCGAGATTGCGCCGATCGGTTATATGCGCGGCCGCACGCTCAACAACGCCTTCGTCGTGATTGACGAAGCGCAGAACTGCACCTACGCCCAGATCAAGATGATCGTCAGCCGCCTTGGCCATAACGCGACCATGGTGATCACGGGCGACCCCGACCAGAGCGATTTGCTGGAAGGCATCTCCGGCCTTCGCGACATGGCGAAGAAGCTGGCGACGGTCGAGGGTATCGCGGTTGAATATCTTAAAGACACCGACATTGTGCGCCACCCGCTGGTGGCCAAAATGCTCGAAGTCATCTGATTTCGTTACTTGGTACTTGTCATGGCACTTGGCACTCCTTCTTGAGCACCTGCCTTTAACCTTGCACAGCCCGGCGGTTTTTCCGTCGGGCTCTTTTTTTGTCACTACATATCGGCTAGCATAAGCGGCATGACACACCAGACCTTCAGCCCGCGCAAGGATACGACCATCGCTTTCCACCGCAGCGAAGGCACATCCGCGACATTGCCGGGCGTCATGTTCATGGGCGGCTTTATGTCGGACATGACAGGCGTCAAGGCAACCTACCTTGAAGGCCGCTGTTTCGAGCGGCATCAAAGCTACCTGCGGTTTGATTACACAGGCCATGGCAGCTCCAGCGGCGAATTCACCAATGGCAATATCTCGACCTGGCTGCGGGACAGCCAGCTGGTGCTGGATGAGCTGACGGAAGGGGAGCAAGTCATCGTCGGCTCCTCCATGGGCGGCTGGCTGGCGCTGCTGCTCGCTCTCTCAAGGCCGGAGCGCGTCTGCGGCATGGTGCTGCTGGCACCGGCGCCGGATTTTTCTGAAGATATTTACTGGCAGGAGTTTGGGGAAGAAGAACGGCGGCATCTGGCCAAGACCGGCCTTATCTACCGCCCCAGCGATTACGGCGCGCCCTACCCCTTAACCCAGCAGTTGTTTGACGACGGGCGGAAACATTTGCTGCTGCATGACCGCATCAACATTCATGCGCCTGTGCGCCTAATACATGGCCGCAAGGATAAATCGGTGCCGTGGCAGAAATCCGAACAGATCAAAGTCCGCCTTGGCAGCCGCGATGTCAGAATTATTTACCGCGATGAGGGTGACCATCGGCTGTCGACGCCTGCCGACCTCGCCGCCATTGATGAGGCGGTCGTGGAGCTCAGCC
>JBBQWK010000210.1:0-4007 GCA_038210695.1 Alphaproteobacteria bacterium | reverse complement strand
CTGCCTTCCTGCTGGCAACCGCCTTCTTCCTCAAGCCTTCATTTGCGGCCACTGCGGCTGACACATCGTCCGGCGCTGCCCTTTGCGCTGCCGGTAACGATCAGCTATTTGCCGGCAGCACGGGCCCTGCCACTGCCAGCTGGACGAAGGATGATATTATTAACGGTCGCGTCAGCAAAAGCTGCCAAAATTTGGTTGGTGGCGGCTACGGGTTTTACGCCGCGGTTAGCGGCCGCTTTAAAAATACCGGCGGCGCCGATGCCGCCTTGAAACGTTTTGCCTCCATCTCTTCCCTCACAGGCATGCCCTACTGGTCGGAAACAGACCGCCGCAATGAAACCCTCATCCGCAAGGCATCCGCGCTTGACGGAACAGGCGGCGCGGCGCGCGCCGACTTTACGCTGGCGGAAATGCGCAGCGGCACAGACCTCTATTTCAGCCAGACGGATAACCGCTCATCCCGCCCCGTTGAATATCGCCTGAGCGTCAATGAACAAAAATCCGGCAAGATCATTATCACCATCTCCAACGTCACCGCCGTTTACTGGACCGTGCTGCCTGTGTTCAAGCCGCAGGCGCTGCAATCCATTTATGTGCTGAAGCCGCTTGGCGGTGGCATGTGGGGATACTTCAACCTCTCCGCTGTGCGCGGCGGCCTTGGCATCGCCGGCAGCAGCCAGCAGAAATCCACGCTTAACCGCGCCGTGGCCATGTACGCCCATTTCACTGCGCAAAAATAAAACCCGTAGAGATTCGAGACTTCACGGGATTTTCATCCGAAAGCTCGCGAGCAATAATATTGCCCGCATCACTTTTCTTTTTTCATGTCGAAATGTAATCCCTTGATTTGCCATGTTTGTGCGTTTGCACAATTTAACTACTTCATATCATTACGTTTTCATATAGCCAAAATCGAAACTTCGACGTACCATCTTTGTCTAAGTCAGCACTTTTGAACTGACACAAAAACAGAAACGGCACGGCGGCATGCAAAAAGACATATCCATCCTGGGGAATGTTACCCAGGCCGAAGAAGCAAATTTCACCGAGACGGAAAAAGAGATCGTGCGCGTTGGTCGCGCGCTTGACCGCCGTTTCCGCCCGCAATTCGAACAGCGCGAATTTATTTTCACGCTCGAAGCGCAAACGATGAAGGGCTATCTGCCCGCAGGCCTGCATGACGATACCAACCTCGTCAAAACCCAGCATGTGCCAATCTCATATAACGTCTGGCCCGCGCGCAACAACCCCGAAACCGCAGAAACTGTTTTCGCGCTCTGCGGCATCTATAACAGCGCGCGCCGCTTTGATTTCTTCGCAGAGAAAGCCTCCGAAAATTTAAACATCGTTGCGCTCGATTATCCCGGCAAGGGGCATAGCGGCAACTTCCGCATGCCCGGCGACTATACGCTGGAAAATTATTCCGCTGTCGTGGCCGAATTGATCAAAGAAGTCGCGCCCAACGGCAAATACCATCTGCTGGGGCACAGCCACGGCAGCAAGGTCATTTACAGCATGGTCGAACAGGGCTTCAGCGACCCCAACTGGGCCGGCACCATCATCGGTGATATGCCGCCCGAAACGCCTGCAGGCCCCAAACTGCGCCGCGCCTGGCGCAACCGCGAGCGTCCGGCATCCCCCACCATGGAAGAAGCCGTGCGCAAGCTTACCAGCTTCCTCGCAGGTCACGGCGATCCGGTGAACCCTGAATTTGTTATCCACGATTTCAATCACGGCTTTGAAAAATTCACGCGCGAAGGCTTCGGCTGGGCCTATGACCCCAACTCGATGTACGGCTATGCCGATGAATACCTGAAGCCCTACGATAAATGGCAGGCCTTTAAGGACCTGCCGACGCCCATCCTGCTATTGGCTGGCGAGAAGAGCAATACCGCCACCCCTGAAGTCGTGCAGCGAATGATCGACGTGCGCCCCGACACTTCCCTGATGCTGTATCAGGGAGTTGGCCATTACCCAGAGCTGGTGACACCGAAGCGCATCAACGAAGTGGTCACCTGGATCCAGCATGCCGGCGACATTGCCGCACCTTTGCGTGCCATTGTGCCCTCCGACCCGAATGCCGACATGCAGTTGCAGATTGTGCAGGATAATAAACCTGCCACTACAACCGCCGCCGTTGTGAAACCGAAGCGCCGCGACATGGGCGGGCCCGTTTGATGACAGGACTTGACGCCATGCCCGTCGTCTTCATTCCCGGCGCCTCTTCGGATGAAGAAGTCTGGGCGGCACAGCGCGCCTATTTCAGAGGCGCCACCATTAATCTTACCGCCCTCGACAATATCGGCAAAATGTCGGACGCCGTCCTTCAGGCGGCACCTGCCGAATTTATCGTCTGCGGAACATCTATGGGCGGCTATGTCGCACTCGATGTGCTGAAAAAAGGCGGCAGCCGCGTGAAGGCAGCCATTCTCTGCAACACCTCCGCCCGCGCCGACAGCCCTGAGCGCAAGCGCCAGCGCCAGATGGAAATCAGCGCCGGCGAAGCCGTCTACAAAGCAGCGCGGCTGGACGATACGCATTACAATGCCTTTATTAGCAAAAAATCATCCTCGAACAAGGAGCTGGTTGCAAGGTTGCGCGCGATATCCGAACGCGTCGGCTATGTCACCTTCAAGCGCCACCAGCAGGCCTGCATGGACCGCGCTGACTCGCGTGATTACCTGAAAGAAATTCACCTGCCCGTGCTCGTCATCGGCGGTTCGGAAGATGCCCTGATCCCGAATGAATTGCAGCGCGAGATTGCGGACGGTATTACCGGCGCGCAGCTCAGTCTTATTCCCGATACCGGCCACATCACACCCATGGAAGCGCCGGATGCCATGAATGCCGTCATTGAAAACTTCCTGAAGGCGGCATAAGCATGGAACAGATCAAAGAAGTTTTGTTTGACTGGGACGGCACGGTTGCGAATACCGAGCCGATCAGCACAGCCGTTACCCGCAAAGTCCTGTCGGATTACGCGAACAGCGTCTTTGGCCGCCCCATGGCAGCCGAGATTGATGGCCTCGACATGCGCGGCAAGGATTTCGGCCAGATCGCCAAACAATTCGAAAATGCCGTTAATGCCGGCTTGCCCGAGACCAAGCGCGTTGCGATTGATATCGAGGATCTCCGTATCAACAAACTGCGCCCCCTGACCAAGGAAGCCTTGCTCGACGCGCCGCTTGCCAGCGGCATCGGCGCCGCTTGGGCGGAGCTGCAGGAAGATATGGGCCTCGGCGTCGCGGTTGTCAGCAACAGCCCGCGTCTGCGCATCCAGCCGCTGCTGGAGAAGCACGCTTTCACGACGCGCATTCCCGCCGCGCGGCTTTTCAGCGCGTTCGAAGATGTCACAAAATTGAAAGAAGACCCCGCCATCTACCTGCACGCCGCCGATAAACTCGGCATCACGCCCGCGCAGGCGGCAGCGGTCGAAGACAGCGCCACAGGCATGCGCGCCGCCACCAGCGCCGGCATCGGCCTCCGCATCGGCTTCACCGGCCTTGCCGAAAAAGAACAGGCAGAAGAGTTGAAACAAACCCTGCTGACAGAAGGGGCGCATATCGTCATCGACGACATGCGAAAACTCCCCCAAGCCATCCGCAACTACCATCGCCACCACGGCCTGTCGTAACTGTTATCGGCAGACCTCAGCGTAAGTGCCAATACACGCGCCAGCGCCTAAACGCCGCCATGCCGGATATATTTAATTACGGCTGAACCCCGTTTCTGGGAAGTTTGAACGTGGGCTTTTGGTGAATATCCATCTTCGCCAAATACTCAGGCTTCCCGATATTTAGTAGCTCGTGATCGTAATTCTTGCTGTAGTCAAGAATACTCTCATCGAAGGGGCGTTCGGGGTGGAGGCTAACTTTAATGAAAGGCGAACTGAAGGTCTCGGAAACAGTGATTATAAGTTGAATGTCCACTTCTTTGGACGACGCCACTTTCAAAAGCTCTTTGTATCCTCCCAATCCGACCATTGTCGCCAAGGCTTTCGGCAGGTG
>JBBQWK010000209.1:0-4028 GCA_038210695.1 Alphaproteobacteria bacterium | reverse complement strand
GACGTTCGCCAGCGACAAGGCGCATCTGACGGAATTGATGAAGCAGTATGCGCAGCCCACCTCGCATTTCCTGCTCGCCCTTGCCACCACCATCGGCTTTGGCATGATCGATATCAGCCTTGGCGTTATTATTTCGTTTTTCTTCTTCCGCCACGGCATGCATGTCGCCGTGCGCATCCGTGCGCTGATCGACAAATTCGGCGGCAATCACGGACAGCATCTTTTAACGGTGTCGAAAAACACGCTCATCGGCGTCGTCTACGGTATTCTTGGCACTGCTCTTTTGCAGGGCGTCGTCGCGGCGCTGGGCTTCTGGATTGCGGGTATTCCCGGCGCAACCTTCCTTGGCCTAATGACCTTCTTCTTCTCCCTCATTCCCATGGGCCCGCCGCTCATCTGGGGGCCGGCTGCTTTGTGGCTTTTCTCCGAAGGTCAGACATCATGGGCGATCTTCCTTGGCGTCTGGGGCGCGCTTGTCGTGGGCTCCATCGACAATTTCATGAAGCCTTACTTTATTTCACGCGGCAGCGACCTGCCCTTGCTGCTTGTCCTCTTCGGCATCATGGGCGGCGCGATTGCCTTTGGCTTTATCGGCATCTTCATTGGCCCCACCCTCCTCGCCCTCGCCTATGCAATGGTATTGGAATGGAGCACCACGCGCTCCAAAGCCGGCGAACAGTTCAAGGTGAATGCAGAGCTGTAATTCCAGCGCTTCATCAGACAAAAAAATCCCGGCTTAAAGCCGGGATTTTTTTTGGAAATTTTTAGCAGCTTACAGCTTGCCTGCGGTGCAGGTCGGCTCCGACGTCGTCGAACCCGGATAAACGTGCTGCGCCCAATTGCGGAATTTTTTCTGGTCCATAGACAGCGCCTGGTCGATGCGCGGGGAGAAGCGCTGGCAGAAGGTTGCCGTCGACATTCTAATCGCGTGTTCCGAAATCTGGTTCGCCAGCGTCGTGCGCAGCGTGTGCAGCTTCAGTTCGGGGTTTTTTGCGCCTTCCTTGCGGTAATGATCAATCATGTCTGTTTCGTACTTGGCGATGAGGTGCGAATTTTTCTGCGTGAAGCTCTGGTACTTCATGTAGTTCTGCTGGCCCTGCGGCATGCGCATGCAGGTAAGGCCGATGACCATAAGTTCGCTGTGGATGCGCAGGCCCTGTTCGGCTTCGACTTCCTTGTTACCAAGGCAGCTGCCGCCGGTGGAAGCTTGCGCCGTAAAGGCGGAGAGGCAAATGGCAAAAATAATAGCGATGCCGAATTTTTTCATTTTTTTTCCCTAAAACGCTTCGATGAATTGGTTCAAAGGGATACAGAAAAAATCGCTCTATGGCAAGAACAGCTTTAAACCGGCGTTAAAACCTCTGCCTTTTCAAAGTACAAGCGCAAATTATCCACCACCAGCTGCGCCATGGCGGCGCGGGTTTCATGGGTTGCGGAACCCTGATGCGGTTGCAGCACCACACTGTCCAGACGGCAAAGGGCAGAGGGTACATCCGGCTCGTTCTCGAAAACATCGAGGCCGGCCCCGCCAATGATGCCATTCTCCAGCGCGTCGATCAGCGCGGCTTCATCAATAATCTTGCCGCGGGCAATGTTGATGAGTACGCCGGTTTTTCCGAGGCTTTTAAGGACTTTCGCATTGATCAGGTGATGCGTTTCGGGCCGGTATGGGCAGGTCACCATCAATATATCCGCGGCCTCCGCCATATTCTCAAGTGAGGCATAAAACTTGAGGCCGGAATTTTTCTTCTCCCGCGGGCCGTGATAGACGACCTCAATGCCGAAGGCGGCGGCGCGTTTGGCGACGGCGGCACCGATACGGCCCATGCCGACAATACCCATGGTCTTGCCGCGCAAGGCCTTTCCCAGCGGCATCATGCCCTTCTTCGCCCACTGGCCGGAGCGCACGTAGATGTCGCCCTCCACCAGCCGGCGGAAAACGGCCAGCACCAGACCCATGCCCATATCGGCGGTGTCATCCGTCAGCACATCCGGCGTATTGGTGACGACAATTCCGCGTTCCTTCGCCGCCGGCACATCGACGTTGTCATAGCCGACGCCGAAGTGGCTGATGATTTCGAGGTTGGGGAAAGCCTTGATGATGCGTGCGGAGACTCCGAAGAAGGCGGTGCTGACGATTGCGGTAATATTATTGCGCAGTTCCGCCAGCTTGGCCTCCGGGTTTTCGGCCTGCCAGAGGCGGTGAATGGTGTAGTTTTCCTCTAATTGCGCCAGCTGCGTTGCCGGAATGGGGCCGGTGACGAGAACTTCTTGTGCCATAAGGATATTATCCCGTCATTATGTATAAGTTTTTCTGGACTTTCAAAACAGGATATGGTTAATAGTTTTCGCACCAAAAAAACCACCCCGTTTACGTCTAGATTGCAGGATTGGGATGCAATGAGCAAGAAGCTCTATATCAAGACCTGGGGCTGTCAGATGAACGTTTATGACAGCAAAAAGATGGCCGATGTTCTGGCGCCCCTGGGCTATGCAACCACCGAGGAACCGGCTGATGCCGACCTCATGATTTTGAATACCTGCCACATCCGCGAAAAAGCCACCGAAAAAGTATTCTCCGACCTTGGCCGCCTCCGCGACCACAAAGAAGCGAAAGCAGAAAAAGGCGAAAAAGCGCTGATCGCCGTTGCCGGCTGCGTCGCCCAGGCCGAAGGCGCGGTCATTACCGATCGCGCCCGGTACGTCGACATGGTTTTCGGTCCCCAGACCTATCACCTTCTGCCGGAAATGATCGCCAAAGCTGAAGGCGGCACGCGCGTCATCAATACCGACTTCCCGCTTGAATCGAAATTCGACAATTTGCCGGAAGCCTCCGCTGCGCAAGGCCCCTCCGCTTTCCTGTCAGTGCAGGAAGGCTGCGACAAGTTCTGCACCTTCTGCGTTGTGCCCTATACCCGCGGTGCCGAATTCTCCCGCCCCGTCGCGCAGGTTCTGGCGGAAGCCGGGAAGATGGTTGATCAGGGCGCGAAAGAAATCACCCTCCTTGGCCAGAACGTCAACGCCTACCATGGCGAGATGAACGGCACGTCGTGGGATCTCGCCAAACTGATTTCCGCGCTGGCCGATATCACGGGCCTCGAGCGAATCCGCTACATGACATCACACCCGCAGGACATGAACGATGACCTGATCGCGGCGCATGGCAGCGTTGCAAAGCTGATGCCTTTCCTGCATCTGCCGGTGCAGAGCGGTTCCAACCGTATCCTCGAGCTGATGAACCGCAAGCACACCGCCGAGTTCTATCTCGACATCATCGCGCGCCTGAAAAAGCAGCGGCCTGATATCGCTCTGTCGTCCGATTTCATTGTCGGCTTCCCCGGCGAGACGGATGCAGATCATCAGGAAACAATGGCGCTGGTACGCGCGGTCGGCTTTTCTTCCTGCTATTCGTTTAAATACAGCCCGCGCCCCGGCACCCCCGGTGCGGCCATGGGCGGTATTGTGCACGAACAGCTGAAGGATTCCCGCCTGCATGAACTGCAGGCGTTATTGTTTGCGCAGCAGCTTGAATACAATAAATCCTTTGTCGGCAAGACCGTGCCGGTTCTTTTTGACCGCAAGGGCGAGAAGACCGGCCAGCTGCTCGGCAAGGCGCCGTGGATGCAGTCTGTTTATGTGGCAGCGCCGCAAAGACTGTTCGGCGAAGTTATCGACGTTACGATCGAAAAAGGTTTCCAAAACGGGATGGCGGGCAGTATTGTCGCCACCTCGGTCGATTCACCCCCCAGCGAAGAAAGAGCAGTAGCATGAGCGAGCCCGAACGAAATTACACGCAGCACTTCATCCCCGTCACGTCGAAGTCCGACCGTGGCTTGGCTGATGTCATGTTCAACAAGCGCCCCGGCCTGAAGCACGTTTTTGAAAGTGCCTTCAACATCCAGTTCCCGCAACGCACTGCCTACGGCGACAAGCTGTTCTTCACGGCAACGTCGGAAGACGCGGAAAAAGCGCAAAAAGCCTTTGCTAACCTGTCGGGCGCTTACGCGCGCGGTTCCCACATCGATAAA
>JBBQWK010000208.1:0-4052 GCA_038210695.1 Alphaproteobacteria bacterium | reverse complement strand
CGAGATCCATCGAAGCTTCGGCAAGATAAGGCGTACCGCTGAAACAATGCATCACGCCCCGCGCCTTGCGCTGGCCGACATCCGTCATGATACGAATGGTATCAGCGTCGGCATCGCGGGTGTGGATGACCAGCGGCATGCCGGTTTCAAGCGCAGCTTCAATATGCGTCGTGAACACCCGCTGCTGCTCTTCCTTCGGCGAATGTTCGTAATAGTAATCAAGGCCCGTTTCGCCAATACCCACGACTTTCGGATTTTTGGTGAAGTCGACCAATTCCTGCCTCGTGATATTAATCTCCCCGCCATCCGCCGCATGGTGAGGGTGCGTGCCGACGGTGCAGTCGATAAGCGGAGAAGAATTGGCAACGTCGAGAATTTGCGGAAATTTTGAAATTTCCGTGCAGATGGTCAGGAAACGGCCAACCCCAGCCGATTTGGCGCGATTGACAATTTCCGGCACGCCTTCTGCTGCAAAGTCCGGGTAGTCGAGATGGCAATGGCTGTCGACAAGCATCAGGCGGTCTTCTCTTCAACGGGCGCTTCATAGCGCGGAAAAACGCCCTGCGGCGCCGGCAAAGCCGTGCCTGCTGTCAGCGAATGCGTGCCACCGATATGTGTGAATTCACGCGCATCGGCGGGAACCGCAACCTGATCGAGAATTTTATTCGCCGCCACAGGGGTAAAGGGCTGAAGGATGATGCCAAGGTTGCGGATAACCTCCGCCAGCACATAAAGCACCGTGCCCATGCGCTCCAGATTGGTTTTCTTCAAGGTCCAGGGCGCCTGCGCGTCAATATAAAGGTTTGCGGCATTGGCGACCTGCACGATTTCCTCGATCGCCTTGCTGAACTGCATTTTTTCGAACTCGGAACGGACGGCGATCAGCATCGCCTGCCCTGCCTTGTTCAGCAGCTCGTGATCGACATCTTCGAGGATGCCGGGCTGCGGCACCTTGCCTTCGCAGTTTTTTGCAATTTGCGACAGGGTGCGCTGCGCAAGGTTGCCCATGTTATTGGAAAGTTCCGCATTGACGCGGTTGCCGAGCAGTTCGTAAGAAATATCGCCATCCTGCCCGAAGGTCACTTCGCGCATTAGCGCATAGCGCGCCTGATCGACGCCGAAACGGTCGATGAGATCCTGCGGCGTCACAACGTTGCCGAGGGACTTTGACATTTTCTCCCCGCGGGTCAGCAGGAAGCCATGACCGAAAACACGTTTCGGAATCGGCAGGCCCGCCGACATGAGGAAGGCCGGCCAGAACACGGCATGGAACCGGATGATGTCCTTACCAATCAAGTGAATATCCGCCGGCCAGAATTTTTTGTAGGTTTCATTATTCTGGTCGGGGTAGCCGACAGCGCTGATGTAATTCGTCAGCGCATCGACCCAGACGTACATAATATGGTTTTTCGCGTTCGGCACTTTCACACCCCAGTCAAAACTGGTGCGTGAAATGGACAGGTCCTTCAGTCCCTGCTTCACAAAGCTGACGACTTCATTGCGGCGGAAGCCGGGCTGGATGAAATCAGGATGCGCTTCGTAATAATCAAGCAGCTTTTGCGTATATTCCGACAGCTTGAAGAAATAGCTTTCTTCTTCCACCCAATGCACTTCGGTGCCCGTGGAAATAGCGAATTTTTTTCCGTCGTCTTTCGTCGTCAGCTCGTCCTCGGCATAAAAAGCCTCGTCACGCTCGGAATACCAGCCGGCATATTTGTTGAGGTAAATATCGCCTTTTTCCTGCATCTGCCCCCAGATCGCCTGGCAGGCATCTTTGTGGAACTGCGCGGTGGTGCGGATAAACTGGTCGTTGGAAATATTCAGGTTCTTGTTCATATCAATGAACAGGCTGGCAATTTCATCGCTGAACTGCTGCGGCGTCTTGCCCTTGGCAATCGCGGTTTTCTGAACCTTCTGGCCGTGCTCATCTGTTCCGGTCAGGAAATAGACGTCAAAGCCGTCAAGCCGCTTGAAGCGTGCCATGACATCGGCGCCAATGGTTTCATAGGCGTGGCCAAGGTGGGGCGGGCCATTGACGTAGGAGATGGCGGTGGTGATATAAAAATGCGGTTTTGTCATGGCATCCTCTAAAGGTCAGGTGGCAAGGCCGGCGTGATCGGGGTTCTGCATCATCAGGAATGCGCCGATCAGTGCCTGGCGTTTATCAAGATTGGAAATTTCCGTCGCCAGAAACAGTTGCGACATTTTTTCCCAGGTATTCAGGAAGTGGCGTGGCGGATATTGCGCGGCCAGTTTTTTAAATATTTCGGCATCGCCGGACATGACATCGGTAATCGGCAGGCCGCGCGCCTGCAGACGAGCAAGCCGTTCGCACCAACCGGTCATGATTTCACGGGCGGCTTCATACGACAGTTCCACAAAAGCGATTTTATCGGCAAGACCATGCACTTTTACAAGGTCGAGCTGCGGCAGGCTGCTGACCAGATCCAGAACGGTGCGGTACAGGTCAACACCCTTGCCCTGATAAAATTGCAGCGCGCGGCCGATGCTGCCTTCCGCGTAGCGGCTGACGGCAATTTTATCTCCGGCGCTGATACCGGGCGCGAATTTTTCCAGCAGCGTGCCAACCGTCGCATCCGGCAGCTGGTCAAGATGCATCATGCGGCAGCGGGAGCGGATGGTCGGCAGGAAAGTGCCGGGCTGCGAGGTAGTCAAAATCAGTAGTGTTTTCTTTGGCGGTTCTTCAAGAATTTTGAGCAGTGCGTTCTGGCTTGAATGGTTCAGGTATTCCGCGCTGTCGACAATCACGACGCGCCAGCCGCCTTCCGCCGCCGTTTTGTGCAGGAACGGATGAATTTTACGCACGGACTCAATCGAGATATCATTTTTCAGGCGGCCTTTTTTCTCATCCATCTCGCGCTCAATCACGACAAGGTCGTAATGGCCACCGGAGGCGACACGGGCAAAAATCGGGTGGGTTGGCGGCAGGCCGAGTGTCGAGGGTTTTTCAGGTTCGCCGAATAACCCCGCCTCCTGATCGCCACCGTTAGCGAAAAGAAACCGCGCGATACGATAGGCAAAGGTCGCCTTGCCGATGCCGGTAGGGCCAGCGATGATCAGCGCATGCGGCATACGACCTGCGTTAAAATCGTTCAGCAGGCTTTGTTCCGCGGCCTCGTGACCCAGCAGATCGGGATTATTGCGCGGCGAAATATCTGCAGCTGACTCATCCGCGACATCATCAATCTCGGCGGCAAGCGCATCGAGATTTTCTTCTTCCTCTTCGGCGAAAAGACTAACCAAGGGCTGTCTCCCTGCCGGAAACGCCAAAGCGTCTTTCCACGGTTTTCAGCAGCTGGCGATGAATGGCGGCGACATCCTGTGTGGCGTCGATGATGACGCAACGCTTCGGGAAAGCCTTGGCGACTTCCAGAAAACCCTGACGCAAACGCTGGTGAAACGGCATGCCCATGCGCTCGTAACGGTCCTCCGTCGCTTCCGTCTGGTTGGAAGTCACCGCAAGCTGCTTGAGGGAGCGCTTGAGCCCAACCTCAGGGTCGATGTCGAAAATAAAGGTAAGGTCGGGCTGGAAATCACCAGCGATGACAGTATAGATTTTTTCAATCTCGGCCTGAGCCATGCCCATGCCATAGCCTTGCATGGCACGCGTTGAATCGGCGAAGCGGTCGGAAATGACCCACTGGCCTTTTTCCATCGCCGGCCAGATTTTATCGACCAGATGCTCACGCCGCGCGGACATCATCAGCAGAGCTTCCGTCACGGCATCGAAATGGCCGGCGTCCCGCTGAATGACGAAGCTGCGGATGCGTTCTGCCTGCGGCGTACCACCGGGCTCCCGTGTTGTCACGGCATCCACACCGGCAGCAGCAAGAGCTGCGTGCAAAAGCTTTATTTGCGTGCTTTTGCCCGTGCCCTCGCCGCCTTCCAGCGTGATGAACAGCCCTTTTTTCATGGTCAGAAGTTGCCCGTCACCAGATAGTTTAAACGGTCTTTGACGCGACCAAAAACACCCTTGCGCGGGTCATCGGCACCGGCAACAAGATCAATTGCAACAGGCTGCTGATCCGGTA
>JBBQWK010000207.1:0-4104 GCA_038210695.1 Alphaproteobacteria bacterium | reverse complement strand
AGGCCAAGGGTAATTTCCGTCTGCATATCCGCCAGTTTCTTCTGCACCAGTTGATTTGCCGCCAGCGGGCGGTTGAAGACGATGCGGTCAAGGGTGTACTGCCGCGCCTGATGCCAGCAGAATTCCGCCGCGCCAATCGCGCCCCAGGCAATGCCATAGCGCGCGTTGTTAAGGCAGGAGAAGGGGCCGGTAAGGCCTTTGACTTCGGGGAATTTGTTTTCCTCCGGCACGAACACATCATCCATCACAATCTCGCCGGTGATGGAGGCGCGGAGGGAGAACTTACCGTCGATTTTAGGGGCGGATAATCCCTTCATGCCTTTTTCGAGCACAAAGCCGCGAATATCCCCTGCGTCATCTTTCGCCCAGACGACGAATACGTCGGAGATGGGGGAATTGGTGATCCACATCTTCGCGCCCTTCAGGGTGTAGCCGCCATCCACCTTCTTCGCGCGTGTTTTCATGGAGGAGGGGTCGGAGCCGCCATCGGGCTCGGTGAGGCCAAAGCACCCAACCCATTCGCCGGTCGCAAGCTTGGGCAGGTATTTCTGCTTCTGCGCTTCGGTACCGAAGGCGTAAATCGGGTACATGACCAGTGAAGACTGGACGGAAAGGGCAGACCGATAGCCGCTGTCTACACGTTCAATTTCCCGCGCGATAAGCCCGTATGAAACATAATTGATGCCGGCGCAGCCATAGCCTTGCAGCGTGGAGCCAAGCAGGCCAAGCGCGCCCATCTCGTTCATGATCTCGCGGTGGAAATGTTCGTGGCGGTTGGCCTCCAGCACGCGGGGCATCAGCTTGTCCTGCGCGTAATCTCTGGCGGAATCGCGGATCATGCGTTCTTCATCCGAAAGCTGGTCATCCAGCAGCAGCGCATCATCCCACTTGAAGCCGGGTTTCAGTTTTGCCTTGTCCAGTTTCGTTTCCGTTTTTTCCATGGTGACTTTCGCGGTTGCCTGTGCTGTCATCGGGATGCTCCTTGGCCGTTTGCGCCCCGCCGAAAAACGCGGGAAACAGCGGCAGATAAGGGGTTTTAGATTGGGGAAAATATGACAGAAAAGCTGGAAGGACGCGAGGTGATTTTTGAATTCCGCCAGCTCGGCAATGTCATGCGCGTCAGTGCCATGGACACGCTGACAATGACGGAAGTCATTGTCCAATGTCCGCCTTCCGCGGGTGAAGTTGCGTTCAAGAAAAGCGCCCTCGCACGGCTGGAAATGGTAATGCGCAAAAAGGGGCTGATTGCGGAATAGGCATTACCATAACTTTATTATTGGTATATATTTCTAGCGGCTCACCACTATATCTGGTATTACAGCATCAGTTTTTAACCTTATATAGGGTTTAACCTCGTGTCTGACGCCGCAATAACCGCCCAAACCATTGCCCTTGCTTCCGACCACGCCGGTTTTGCGCTGAAAACCCTTGTCATCGACCATCTGAAAAAAACCGGCCATACGGTGCTTGATCTTGGCCCCTTCAATGAAGAGCGCGTCGATTACCCTGATTTCGGCTTTGCTCTGGCGGAGGCTTTGAAAGCGGGCAAGGCGCCACTTGGCATCGGCATCTGCGGCAGCGGCATCGGTATCAGTATTGCGCTGAACCGCTACAGCAATGTCCGCTCCGCGCTCTGCCATGATGCGACCTCGGCGCGCCTTTCGCGCCAGCATAATGATGCGAATGTGTTGTCACTCGGCGCGCGCCTTCTCGGCGTAGAAGTCGCGCTGGAGTGTGTTGACGTATTTTTGAAAACGGCATTTGAAGGCGGCCGCCACGCGGGCCGTGTTGATAAACTGGGCACGCGCGGCGCGTGCTGATTTAAAAAAGGGTGTAGTCATGACGAATGCGATGAAGAAAGAGGCGGCAATGGAAAACGGAATGGTTCAGAACGGTTTCTTTGAAGCGGAACTGCAGGCGGCTGATCCCGCAGTTTACAATGCCATCCGTCAGGAATTGAAACGCCAGCAGGAATATGTGGAGCTGATCGCTTCCGAAAACATCGTCTCCCGCGCTGTGCTGCAGGCGCAGGGTTCTGTTCTCACCAACAAATACGCCGAAGGCTATCCCAACAAGCGCTACTACGGCGGCTGCGAATTCGTTGACGTCACGGAACAGCTGGCCATTGACCGCGTCTGCAAACTGTTCGACGCGAAATTCGCCAACGTGCAGCCGCACTCCGGCGCGCAAGCCAACCAGGCCGTGATGATGGCGCTGGTCAGCCCCGGCGACACCATCCTCGGTCAGTCGCTCGCTTCCGGCGGTCACCTGACGCATGGCGCGAAACCCAATATGTCCGGCAAATGGTTCAACGCTGTGCAGTATAACGTGCGCAAGGACGACGGCCTGATTGACTATGACGAGCTGGAAACGCTGGCGCGCGAACATCAGCCGAAACTCATCATCGCCGGCGCCTCCGCCTATCCGCGCGTGATTGATTTTGCGCGCTTCCGCAAGATCGCCGATGAAGTCGGCGCCTTCTTCATGGTCGATATGGCGCATTACGCCGGCCTTATCGCAGCAGGCCTTTACCCCAACCCGGTGCCGCATGCTCATGTGGTGACCTCCACCACGCACAAAACCCTGCGCGGCCCGCGCGGTGGCATTATTTTGACCAACAGCGAAGATATCGCGAAAAAAATCAACTCGGCCGTTTTCCCCGGCCTTCAGGGCGGTCCGCTGGAACATGTGATTGCGGCAAAAGCCGTTGCCTTCGGCGAAGCGCTGCTGCCGTCGTTCAAAGTCTATGCGCAGGCGGTGCTGGATAACGCACGCATGCTGGCCAATACCCTTAAAAACGGCGGGCTTGATATTGTTTCGGGCGGTACGGACTGCCACCTGATCCTCGTCGACCTGCGCCCGAAAGGCCTGACAGGCCGCGATGCCGAATTGTCGCTGGAACATGCACGCATGACCTGCAACAAAAACGCCATTCCGTTCGACCCGCAAAAACCCATGATCACCTCCGGCATCCGCGTCGGCAGCCCGGCTGCAACAACGCGCGGTTTCGGCAAGCCGCAGTTCGAGCTGATCGGCGAATACATGGTGACGGTGCTGGACGGCCTTGCGGCCAACGGCGCCGGTAATAACGGTGACATCGAACAGGCCGTCGCCACGGAAGTGCTGAAGCTTTGCCAGCAATTCCCCATTTACCCCAACGAATAAGGAGCAACCGCCCATGCGTTGCCCCTTCTGCGCCAACACAGATACGCAAGTCAAAGACAGCCGTCCGACGGAAGACGACGCCGCCATTCGCCGCCGCCGCGAATGTCCTGGCTGCACGGCCCGCTTCACGACTTTCGAGCGCGTGCAGCTGCGCGAGATTATCGTCAGCAAGGCCGATGGCCGCCGTGAGCCGTTTGACCGCGAAAAACTGACCCGTTCCATGCGCCTTGCGCTGCAAAAGCGCCCCGTCAATATCGAGGCGGTTGACCGCACCGTGAATGACATCGTCCGCCAGCTGGAGCAATCCGGCGATTCCGATGTCACCACCAAACAAATTGGCGAGCGCGCGATGGCGGCGCTCTCCCAGATCGACCCCGTCGCTTATGTGCGCTATGCTTCCGTCTACAAGGATTTCCGCGAAGTGAAGGACTATAACGCCTTCCTCGCCGATCTCGAAAACGTCTGCAAGAAAGTTGGATAAGGCTGATGCCCGATAAAATCAAGTTCACCAAACAGCCGCCCAAAGCGCCCGAAAAGCGCGAAGCCAAGAAGACCGATGGCTCGCCAAAAGCCCGCAAAACATCCGCGCGCCTTGCCGCCGTTCAAATTCTCTATCAGATGCGCCTGAACAATCAGGAAGCCAAATCGGCCGTGCGCGAATTTATCAGCCACCGTTCCGGCTTCAACCTTGATGGCGATGTGCTGGTGCCGGCAGATGAGGAATTGCTGGAGCGCATTGTGATGGGCGTGACCGAGCGCTGGTCGGATATCGACGGCATGGTCGCGGCCGCTCTTGCTGCCGGCAAAAAAGGCGAAGTTGAAACGTTGCTGGAAAGCATTTTGCGTGCCGGCTGCTGGGAATTGCTCGGCAACGGTGCGGTTGATACCGGCATCATCATCCACGATTACCTCAACGTCACCGCCGCCTTCTATGAAGGC
>JBBQWK010000206.1:0-4130 GCA_038210695.1 Alphaproteobacteria bacterium | reverse complement strand
GTCAGCCGGCTCTCCGCGCTGGAGAGCAAGTTGAAATCAACCTTCGGCAATTTTTTCGGCGGCTGCGCGGACAAGGCGTTGGACCTTCTGTCTTCAGGAAAACGGTTGGCGTATTTCTGTTGAGTTGCAGAACGGTAGCAGTCACCCTTCTTTATGTCAATCCTGCAGGATTTGCTTTGGAATTGAGGGACTTATATAACTGCTGCAGCGCCCCTACCCCCGCATACAGGAAGACCCCGCATGAAACGCGTGCTTTTGTTCCTTTGCAGTCTTGTCATTGCCGCCACCATCGCGTTTTTCGCGCTGCTGGAAATGTCGCCAGTGCATGAAGATTGGCGCAAGGCGATCGCGTCCGGCACTAGCGATGAAAAAATTGCCGCAACCAAAGACGCCTTTGGTTTTGAAAAGCTGCGCCTGCGCGCAACCTTTGGCAGCGCCAAGGCAAAATACCTGTTGGCGAAGCGCGACGCGATAAAGGGCGGCACGGCGGGTATCGAGGAACTGAAACAATCGGCGGAACAGGGATATATTCCGGCGCAGCTTTCGCTCGCCCGGCTCTATTTTCTGGGTCAGGGTGTCGAGAAGGATGACGCCAAGGGTGCCGGCTGGGTAAAGCGTGCAGCAGATGCCGGATCATCCTACGCGCAGGCGCTGATGGGCATGCTGCAGATTGGAGGCATCGGCCTCAAGCAGGATGGCGAGGAAGCCGTCAAATGGCTCAAACAATCGCATGAAAAAGAAGCGCCGCTGATTTTGCAGCAGATGGAGGGGGAGCTGAAAGCCTTCGCCGACCTGCCGCCGGAGGAGCGCCGCGCCAAGACCGAAGCCTACTACGCGCATAAAAAGGCGGAGATTGGCAGCGTCTTCACCGGCCTCATGGAAGAATTGAAGAAAAACGATAGCAGCAACACCGACAACCAGAAGGAAGAGTAATCATGGACATCAAAGGTCTTTCAGTCATCGTCACCGGCGGCGGCTCCGGCATGGGCGCGGAAACCGCGCGGCACTTGGCAAAGGCCGGTGCGAAGGTTGCCGTGCTTGACCTCAACAAAGCGAATGCCGATGCCGTTGCCAAGGAAATCGGCGGAGTTGCCTTTGAGTGTGACGTGTCCAATGAAACCTCCGCCAAGGCCGCCATTGATGGCGCGATTGCAGCCAACGGCCCCTTGCGCGTCCTCATGAACTGCGCGGGCATCGCGCCTGCCGCGCGCATTGTGGGCAAGGAAGGCCCGCACGACCTTGGTTTCTTCTCCAAAATCATCAACGTCAACCTGATTGGCACTTTCAACATGCTGCGCCTTGCGGCATCGGCCATGTCGCCGCTGGATGTGCTGAATGATACCGGCGAGCGCGGGGTGATTATCAACACCGCCTCCGTCGCGGCCTATGAAGGGCAGATCGGTCAGGCGGCCTATTCGGCATCGAAGGGCGGCGTTGTGGGCATGACTTTGCCGGCAGCACGCGAACTGGCACGCTTTGGCATCCGCGTTGTCACCATCGCGCCCGGGCTGATCGGCACGCCGATGCTACTGTCCATGCCGCAGGAAGTACAGGACAGCCTTGTCGCCACCACCCTCTTCCCGAAGCGCCTTGGCAAGCCGGAAGAATTCGCCAAGCTGGCGATCCACGTCATGGAAAACGCCATGATCAACGGCGAAACCATCCGCCTTGATGGCGCGGTGCGCCTTGCGCCGAAATAACCGATGAAACTGCTGATCATCGAGGACGACAGAAGCGTTGCCGATTATATCCGCGCGGGCTTGAAAGAAAAAGGCCACGGCTGTGACCATGCGGATAATGGCAAGGAAGGCCTGTTTCTGGCGATGACGGAAAAATACGACGTTCTTATCGTCGACCGTATGCTGCCGGAGCTGGACGGCCTTGCGCTGATCAAAACCCTTCGCGGGGCCGATAATGACACGCCCGCGCTTATTTTAAGTGCTCTCGGCGAAGTGGATGACCGCGTCAAAGGTCTGAAATCGGGCGGCGATGATTATCTTGTGAAGCCCTTCGCGTTTGAAGAGCTGATGGCACGGCTGGAAATTCTGCAAAAACGCGCCGGCGGGCAAAAAATGACCGAAACCAAACTGACCGCGGGCGATCTTGAACTTGACCTGCTGTCACGACGTGCCTTGCGCGGGGGCAGGCATATCGACATCCAGTCGCGGGAATACCGGCTGCTGGAATACCTGATGCGCCACAAGGGGCAGGTGGTAACGCGCACCATGCTGCTGGAAAACGTCTGGGATTACCATTTCGACCCCCAGACGAATGTCATCGACGTCCACATCAGCCGCCTCCGCCGCAAGATAGACCTGAATGCCGATAGCCCGCTGATCAAAACCGTGCGCGGCGCGGGTTACATCATTGAAGACTGAAGCGCGCAAATACCGCCAGAGCTCCAGCTTTAAAATGGCGCTGGTTTTCACGCTTCTGCTGGGCGCGGGCGTGCTGGTGCTGGGTTATTTCGGCTATTACTTCACGCGCGATAATTTCATCGGCGGCACGGAAGAAGTCATCAACAGTGAAATGCATTACCTGCTGGCGATGCCGCCTGCCGGCATGCAGCGGGAAATAAATGCCCCCGCGCCCAAGCGCGCGTATTACCTTGCAGACGCCGACGGGCATAAAGCGGGTGGCAACATGGCAGCGCTGCCGTCAGGCGTTTCCGCCGCAACGCAAGGCACGATTGTTTTTGAAACCGGCGGCAACCGCTTTGTTGGCAAGACAACACGGCTGACGAACGGCGGTCTGCTGCTGGCGGCGGTGGACATTACCGACTTTGTCGCGGTCGGCAATCTTATGCTGGTATTGACGGCGGTTGCGATTGTTCTGATGCTGCTGGTTATTTTCAGCAGTTTCTTCATCAGCACCTTTGTCGTTAACCGCACCAACCGTATTGCGCTGACGGCGCAGAACATCATTGAAACCGGCAGCCTGTCGCAACGGATCGATGCCGGCACGGGCTGGGATGACCTGAGCTACGCCTCCTCCGTCGTCAACGGCCTTCTTGCCCGTATCGAGACGCTGGTAGAAGGCGTGCAGCGGGTCTCGGACAATATCGCCCATGATCTCCGCACGCCCCTCACGCGCCTGCGCAACAACCTTGATACGCTGCGGAAGGAAAAGGATGACCCCGAAACGGCGGAGAAGACCGCCCAGCTGATACGGGAGGCGGATAGCCTGCTGGCAACCTTCAGCGCTCTGCTTCGCATTTCCCGCATTGAAACAGCGCGGGCGAAAAATAACTTCACCACCGTTTCCCTGCCCACCCTGCTGCGCGACGTAATCGAGCTGTATGAGCCGCTGGCGGAGGAAAAGGAAATCGCGCTTGCCGCCGATATCGAGGATATTTCACTGCAGGGCGACAAAGACCTGATGTTTCAGGCCTTCGCCAACCTGCTCGACAACGCCATCAAATTCAGCACGCGCGGCGGCAAAATCGATATGCGCATTCAAGCGTCAGAGGGCCGCACGTTGTGCATTTTCGCGGACAGCGGACCCGGCATTCCGGCATCGGAAAAAGATAAAGTCTTCACCCGCTTCTACCGCGGTGACGACAGCCGCAGCACGCCTGGCAGCGGCCTTGGCCTCAGCCTTGTCGCCGCCGTGGTAAGCCTGCATGACGGCAGCATCACCCTCGAAGACAATAATCCCGGCCTTCGCGTTGTAATCGCGTTGTAATTGCTGGCTATTCTGTTTCTGACAAAAATGTAATCTTTCTGCCAGACTGCCGTTAGCGCAGAACTCCTACCCTTAAAGTGACTTAATCCTTTAAGACGGAGCGCCTTGCCCATGTTTGCCGCAACAGTTCGCGATACATTTCTGAAGAAACTCGACCATCTCGAATTCGGCAAGATCGAGCTGTTCATGCCGGATGGAAAAATGCGCGTCTTCAAGGGCCGCCGCCCCGGGCCTTCCGCCGCATTGTCCTTGCGTGACTGGAACGTCATCAGCCGCCTTGCCGTGCATGGTGATATCGGTTTTGCGGAGGATTACAAAGACGGCCTTTGGGACACCGCCAACCTGCAAGACCTTTTGTCGCTCGCCATGGCGAATGAAAAATCTGTCGACGCGCTGATCTTCGGCAGCTTCCCCGCCCGCACCTTCGCGCGCTTCGCGCAACTGAT
>JBBQWK010000205.1:0-4145 GCA_038210695.1 Alphaproteobacteria bacterium | reverse complement strand
GATGGCGGCGGCAATCATGCCACCCCAGAGGAAGCTGCGCGCCGCCTGAAAGAAAGCCAGGCTGCAGCCAGCGTAAAGCACGGCAAAGCCCAGCAGCACGGCGGCGTAAGTCTGGTTCGCTTCATGGTTCCATATGACCAGCATGACCATGCTGATGCCCATGGACAGCAGCGGCAGGTATTTGTACTGCAGGGGCTTGAAGTAGGCCATAACCATGCCGCCAAGGCCGAGCAGCCCGTAGATGCCCCATTCCAGCAGGCCGAAGTTGCTGCGCTCCATGACAAGCGCCATGAGCAGGCAGCCGACGGTGGTGGCAATCGCGCCGGTGGCGTTGACGGCCTTCACCGTCGCCGCATCCATATCCGGCTTCTCCCGCGCCTGCGCGCTGATGGTGGCGCAGATGGCGAGGATAAAGAGGCCGAGGCACATGCCATCATCCGGATTGAAATAACCGCCGAAGATCCAGACCGGCACCCAGAAGAGACCGAGCAGCGTGACGGGAATGGCGAGGATCAGCCAGCCCTGGCTGCGAACCAGCGCAAAGAAACCGGCGACAAGGAAATAGAGGTAGACGAACAGCGTTACCGCATTGGGGTGGTCTGTCGTGACCATCAGCGGCGTCAGGAAGCCGCCGACAAGGCCCATGATGGCAATCGGCATGCCGTGGCGCAGCGATAGGATGACGGCAAAAATAGTGACCGCGGCAAGGCAGACAAAGCCCGCCATGGGGGAGATAACGTGCCAGACGGAAACCGCGGCATAAGCGGTGGCGTAAAGGTCGCAGATGGCAGCGCCGGTGAGCGCCTGCGCAATGCGCGTGCCATCCGCCATTTGCGGCTGGCGGTTGCGGATGAAGCGGGCGGCAGAAGCCAAGGCGAGACCGAAGGCGGTGCCAAGGAAAATGCGCACTTCATTCGTCAGCAGGTTTTTCTCGATCGAATATTTCACAAGGTAGAAGCCGGACAGCGCAAGGCAGACGCCGCCGATCCAGACCGGCAGTTTTTTACCGAACTGGAATTCGAAGCCGGCGTTTTTGCTGTCAGGCGTTTCGGCGGCTTCCGTTTTCGCCTTGTAGACGTAGGTCTTGGCAGCGGGTTTATCGGCGGGTTTGGTTTCTTTGGGCGTTTGCGGCACTTCGTCGCTCCACAGCACATCGGGCGGGGAGGACAGGGGCACGGAAGATTTGGGCATCTGCCAGACAGCTTCGGACGGCGGCACGGGCGAGGCAGGCGGTATTGGCGCGGGCGGCGGCACCATAGGCATCACGGCATCGGCAGCCGCCGTTTGCGGCACAGATGCCGGCGGCATATCCGTGCCCGGAACATCTTCCGGCATCATGGTCTTCAGGGGCTCGCTCTTGACGTGAATTTTTAGCTGCGCTTCGGCGAGGCGGTTGACCTGCTGGGTGAGCTGATCGAGGCGGAGGCGGGTGTCTGTTGCGCTGTTACGCACATCATTCGTGCGTTTCCACAGGATAACACCTGCGATCAGGACAAAAAGTCCCTCCAAACCAAACATGGCTTTGCCCCTCTATATCAATCCGCCCTCAGTCAACAGGGGCGGTTATTATCTGCCGGGAGGCTTAGGCGCCGCCGGCGGGTTCTTTTTTGCGGTGGCTTCCTTTGCCGCCTCTTCCGCCTTCAGGGCCTTGCGGTCCGGTTTGCCGATCATGGTTTTCGGCAGGCTGTCGCGGTATTCGAACAATTTGGGCATTTCGTAGGATGCCAGCTTGTCGCGGAGGAATTTGGTCATGTCGGCATTGCTGACTTCCTGACCGGGCTTGAAGACAATGTAGGCCTTCACGTTTTCGCCGCGGTAATCGTCCTTCACGCCGGCAACAATGGTTTCGGAGACAGCAGGGTGCTGCATGATCGCTTCTTCCACCTTGCGCGGGAAGACTTTAAGGCCGGAGGCGTTGATCATGTCCTTGATGCGGTCGACGATGAAGATATAGCCTTCTTCATCCATATAGCCGACGTCGCCGGTGTGGAAGAAGCCGTCTTTATCCAGCACCTTGTCGGTTTCCGATTTGTTGTTCCAGTAGCCCTTCATGACTTGCGGGCCGCGCAGGCAGATTTCGCCTTCCATGCGGATGGGGCATTCCTTGTCGGGGAATTCCAGCTGCACGATGCGCACATCGGTTTTCGGCAGCGGCATGCCGATGGAATTGGTTTTCTTCTCGCCATGCACGGGGTTGGCCGTGACGATGGGGGAGGTTTCCGACAGGCCATAGCCTTCGGTAATTTCGTGGCCGGTTTCCTGTTTCCAGCGCACTGCCGTCGTCTCCGGCAGGCCTGCGCCGCCGGACAAACACACTTTCAGCGACGACATATCGTATTTCTTGAAATCCGGATGATCCATCAGCGCTTTGTAGAGCGTCGGCACGCCCGCGAACATGGTGGGCTTTTCCTTGTCGATCAGCGCCAGCGTCGCTTTCGCTTCAAACTTCGGCAGCATGGTCAGCTCCGCGCCCAGCTTGAACGCAAGGTTCATCTGCACGGTCATGGAGAAAACATGGAAGAACGGCAGCACGGCAAACATTTTGTCCTGCTTGCCGGTTTTCGGGCCGCCCGCAAACCACATGCCCGCCTGATTGATGTTGGCGGTGAGGTTGGCATGGGACAGCATGGCGGCTTTGGGCACGCCCGTGGTGCCGCCGGTGTATTGCAGCACAGCCAGGTCTTCCGGCTTGATGTCGACTTTGGCGGGTTTGCCTTTTGCTTTCATCATTTTGGAGAAGGGGATGTGCGTTTTATCGTTCTCGACTTTGACAGTGTCCGACTTGCCCCAGAGGCCTTTCACGGCGTTGAGCGTGCGGAAGGCGAAGCCCTTCACCGAAGGCAGCGCTTCGGCGAGGTCGCAGACGATGATTTTCTTGAGGCAGGTCGTGCCATCCAGCATCTTCTCGACCTTCGGCTGAACTTGTTTCACGTTCAGCGTCACCATGATGTCGCACTGGCTGTCGTTGATCTGGTGCTTCATTTCCTGCTCGGCATAGAGCGGGTTGAAGTTGACGACGGTCGCGCCGGCTTTCAGCGTGCCGTAGTAGGCGATGGGATAAAACGGGGAGTTTGGCAGGCAAAGACCCACATGCTTGCCGAGGCCGATGCCCTGGTCCTGCAGGCTTTTGGCGAACTTGTCGACCATCTCGCCCATTTCTTTGTAGGTGAGCGTCTTGCCCATGAAGCTGAGCGCCGGCTTGGCTGCATTGTTCTTCACCGAGTCATCGAACAGGTCGACCATGGTGGAAACGGGAACGTCCATTTCCCAATCAATATCCACCGGGTATTTTTTCGACCAGGGATATTCTTGCTTGGGAAGGGGCTTTGCGGCGTCGGACATAGCGGCGTTCTCCGTTTCAAAAATGCTTCCAGCGGATTCCCTTTTTGAAGGGAACATCGCGAAATAAAAAACACCCGCCCGCTTGCCGTTTTTTGTTCTTATTTTGAAGGTCAAAAAAACCGTAACAGCTTCACAAATTACTGTAAAGGAACGATAATTTTTCATAGATCTTGCTGCGCTGCGGCGAAAGCCCGGATGCACCGGAACAGCGAATAGATTCCAGAAAACGCCGCTATAATAATTAGCCTATTGACTAATTAACTAATATAAGTCAGCATAAGATAGTGATCATAAAAGGGAGGGTGCCATGCTGGTTTACATCTACTGCGCTTATCTGGTTATCAGTATTCTGATTACAGTCTGGGTCGGGCGTACGCTGCACAAAAACGGCCGCGTTTTTCTCATCCAGAATTTCGAAGGCAACGAAGTGCTGGCAGATTCAATCAATCACCTGCTGCTGGTGGGGTTTTACCTCATCAACTTCGGCTTCATGTCCCACACTTTGAGATACGGCGAAAAACCGTCCGATGCTGCCGGTGCCATTGAATTCCTTTCCACCAAAATCGGCACGATCATCATCGTTCTGGGTGTGATGCACTTCTTCCTTATGCATGCGCTGATGCATTTCCGCAGCCTGCCGCTGTTTAAACCTGCACAACCAATACCCCCGGCGGACACCCTGGCCTGGAAAAGCTGAGCTGGAACTAAAAAAACGGCCCCGTCATCGGGGCCGTTTTTTTTGTCTGATATCGGATGATAAATTAAGGCTGCGGCGGTTTCGGCGCGTCTTTTTTCTCGTCTTT
>JBBQWK010000204.1:0-4163 GCA_038210695.1 Alphaproteobacteria bacterium | reverse complement strand
ATCAGCGCCAGGTCATGCACCAGCCACTGATAGGAATTGGGCGCATAGATGCCCACGCGCATGCCCGGCGCAACGCCCCAGTTGCGCAGCCTGGTGCGCGCATCGACCACGTCGGCATGCAGGGCAGCGTGAGAATGGCGAACGGACTTGCCGCGCTCGAAGGTATAGATGGAGGCCTTTTTCCCCGGCAGAGCGGCGACCAAGCTGCGAAAGTCCATTCCATTCCTCGGCAGAACTGATGTCGAATATGATTCTGGGAGCGGGTGGCTCCGGCGTCCACCCCGGTTTGGGCAGGCAAACTACCTTTAGTTGGGCGTCCTTGTCATCATCCCTGCTGCCGGCGGAGGGACGTTTCGACAATCTGTCAGGGAGCGTTAACTTTTCTTGGCGACCGAGGGGCGGGAGGCGGCGCGAGAGGCTGATTTTTCCAGGATGCCTGGCACATGCCAGCGGCCTTCAGGGCGGATGATGACGTAGGGATCGCTACCAATGGTCACCGCTTCAGGGTCGCGTTCGATATCGGCGACGATTTCCACATAATCAAAATCGGAGAATACGAACTTCTGGCCGCCTTCCATCACCCGGAAACCGAAGCGGCTCCAGAAGTTGACCAGGCGTATCTGCGAGTGGCCGTAAACTCGGCGATAGCCTTTTTTCTGGCACAGCTTAAAGCCGCCGCGGACCAGGTGGAAGGCAGCGCGGGTCTTGCGGAACTCCTTGCGGATGACCAGACGTTCTATCTTGGCGAAATCGGCGAAGAAGCGCACACGCAGGCAGCCCGCTGGCTCGTCGCCGACATAGGCGAGTAGGTGCGTCGCGGAAAGATCATTGCCATCAAATTCCTCGTCATAGGGACATTCCTGTTCGCCGATATAGACGGCGCTGCGCATGGCGATAACGCGATTGAGGTCTTCGAAATTGCGAGCGATGGTGACACCGATCTCTCCGGGCGCGGCGCCGGGAACATAGGTGTCGTAAAGCTGTGGCTTCGGCTTGCGCGAGAATACCCAGACATTCGGTGCTTCGATTGTTTCGATCGTTGTGCCCTGGGTGAACCCCAACACATGATTGAAGCGCACACCGATCTCTGTATTGGGGCGAGAATATAGATTGACGCTGGCATATTGGTCCGACGACATTTTTTCCATGAACAGGGCCATGCCGGCCGCCAAACGTCCCGGAGCGAAAACAGCCCACATGTAAATGCCGGCCGGCCGCTCATCCGGCTTGGCGATCAGGCGCAAATCGGGAGCGGCGGCGTTGAAGGCGCTCAGCGCCAGCATTTGAAGGCCCAAACTGTTCAAGGGGAGGATGGCGATGAACCCTTCGCCTTTGGGCGAGGCCGGATCGAACGCCGATCTACGGGCAACCCCCAACATGCAGACCGGATTGTGACGGATGACCTTCAGGACCTCGGCGGTTTTGGCAATGCTGGGAATATTCAGGCGAGCCTCGGCCATCAGATATTCGACCACCGCCTCGTCTGGCTCGAACATGGCAAGATGCTTGGCGACGTGTGCGGCGTCGAGCTCGTCAAGCTTGTGCTTGCCGCGCCGCACCACGTTAACACTTTTGTCCGGAACCGGTCGTCCTTGAGACTGTGCCATATGCTCACGTATTCTTAATATGTTCGAAACCATAGGTGTTTTGCACCATGAGGAAAACGATCAATCAAAACTGAGGTTACTAATTGTAGTGAACAAGCCGTTAAGCATGCCAGTATTTACATTTCCTTACATTTGCCGGACTGAACTCTCTGGTTAATTTTCGATTTTCAAAGGCTGCGAATACTCTGAGTCGGCAACGCGCGGGCGTTGGAATTGCTGCCCGATTCAACAGGAAATTGCAGCGTACGCAGTGTGTTGGCAGTCCCTTTACCACCAACATGTTAGCGGGCTGCTTTACCGGCTGTTTATGTTTTTCGGTCAAAATTTGGCACATGAATGTTCAAGCCGCCGCCAAAGCACTGAACCGGAAGGCCGCCGAGCAGAAGTGGCATCACTTTTGCGATCCCACACTCACATTCAGCGATTCGTTCCATGAGGTATTCCTGTCGCTCTGGCAAACGAAAGCCGGCAACCGCGCAATGCCGGCAAGATCCGAAATAACTCCCCGTGACCTCAAGGACTTCCTGCGAAACTTGGTTGTATTCCAGCGGGACGCAACAAACCCCTCGCACTATAGCTGGCGGGTCATTGGTACTGGTGTCACGGATATCCTGGGCCATCACACCGGCAAGACGTTTGAGGAGAGTGTTCCCGCAGATCTTCTTTCACGCTGGGTTGAATGCTGCGACCTTATTCTGGACGGTGGAAAGCCGCTGCGCTTCTTGGGCCGCGTTCATCTGCGCGGCCGTGAATATCTGGATGCCGAGCATCTGTACGTACCCCTAGCCAACGACAATAACGAGCCGTCCTTCATCATGGGACTGTGCCGCTACACGCCGCGGCGTTCCGAAAATGATGAAAGCTGGGAAAATCAGATAGCCTCGATTCCCGGCGGTCTGCTCTAACCTGCCCAATTCTTCCCTCGCCTCTGCTGCCGTGTCATAAACGCCGGGGCCTAGAGGGATTCCATCATGCGCCGGTTGCCGGTCTACTACGGCTGGTTCGTCCTCGCCGCATCCGCTGTTTCGGAAATGCTGGTGCAGGGGGCGACCAGCTATTCCGCCGGCCTGTTCGTGCTGCCGCTGCAGGCGGAGTTCCATATCTCGCGCGCCGACGCCAATAGCTCCATTCTGATTCTTTTCCTTGGCGCCATGATTGTGGCGCCGCTTGTCGGACGGGCCCTGGACGCTTGGCCGATTCGGCTGGTGATGTCGGTGGGCGCTGTTGTCTTGGGTCTCTCCCTGGTGAGCATCGCCTTGGCGCCGTCGCTGTGGATGATGGCGGCTATGCTATTCCTGCCGGGCGGCATCGCCTTCATGAGTCTGGGTCCGCTGAACACCTCCACCCTGGCGTCGCGCTGGTTTTTCCGGCATCGCGGCCTGGCGCTGGGCATTGCCGCAGTCGCCACCTCGGGCGGCGGCTTCACAGTGGTGCCGCTGCTCAGTGCTGCCATCCAGCATTTCGGCTGGCGGCAGGCGCTTCTTTGGGAAGGCGTGGCGATTGCCGTTGTTATAATGGCGTTGACTCTGCTGGTGATGCGCGACAGGCCATCCACCTCGGGACTGGAAAACCATCCCGAAAACCAGGACCGGAACGCCGTGACAGCGGCGCCAAAAAGCGCACCGATAGACTGGAGAACAGTTTTCACAAGCCGGGCCTTCTGGATTCCCAGCCTTACACTGGCGGCCATCTCGGGCACCTGCCAGGCCACAGTGATCACCCTGGTTCCTTACAGTGTGCAGCTCGGCGCGGCGCCGGCCGCTGCGGCTTTGCTGATCTCGGCCTTTGCCATTTCCGCTGCCATCACCAAGGTGTTGGCCGGTTTGCTGGCCGACCACGTCAACCAGCGATTCCTGTTGATAGCGGCGGCGGCATTAATGACGCTGTCCTGGCTGATGCTGAGCCTGTCCGCTGCTTATGGCGCAATCTTCGCCAGTTCCTGCTTTGCGGGCATCGCACTGGGCTGTGCCTTGCCCACTGCTGCGGGGCTGATCGCCGCTGCTTTTGGGTCGGTTCGTTTCGGCAGCGTTATGGGCTGGACTTATGCGCTGACACTTTGCTGCGCGATCCTGGCTGGGCGCTTTGTTGGCTTCATATATGACCAGTTCCACGATTATCACGCCGCTTTCCTGTCGTTCACCCTGATTCTGGCGTGCCTGTCGTTGATGACCCTGCTGGTAGCTCCGGGCCGCACGATCGCCAGATCATGACTATTGCCACGCTGATCGCCGGACTGGAAAGCCACGGCATCCTGCTGTCGCTGGTCGGGGATGAAATCCGCTACCGCTCGCCTAAGGATGCTTTGACCCCGGGCGACCGAGAGAGCTTGCGTGCCCATCGCGGGGAGATCGTGGATTATCTCAAGACCCGCGCCGCTGCCCGGGCGCTGAAGAATGCGGGCGCCAGCAGCGGTCTTCTGACTCCTTCGGTCGCCCAGGAAATGTGGTGGCGCTTTGCCGGGGGGGCAGAAGAAGGCAAACCGGTGGCGCTGAACATCGGCATGGTGGGAAAGTTTCGCCATGATGCGGCAGCGGTCACCGCTGCTGTCCGCCAGGT
>JBBQWK010000203.1:0-4171 GCA_038210695.1 Alphaproteobacteria bacterium | reverse complement strand
CCGGAAGCCGCCAAAAAAAGTTAGCAGCCGGCCCTATGACTGGTTTATCGGGTTTGCGGGCACGTTCTTTCCGCTTTTCTTAAGACCCTCGCCCTTTCCGCATGAATCGCTGGTGCCGCTTGGCTTTCAGGCCATTGGCATGGCGCTGTCGATTTACGGCATCATTTCGCTGAACAAAAGCTTTGGTTTTGTGCCCGCAAATCGCGGGGTTAAAATTACAGGCGCGTATAAATATGTGCGTCACCCAATTTATGCCGGATACTTTTTCAGCTCCCTCGCCTTCTGGTGGCAGAACCTGACGCTGTGGAACGGCATCGTCCTTGTCATCTGGATGGCGCTTGAGATCATGCGTATTTTCGCCGAAGAAAAAGAGCTGCGGGAAGACCCTTCCTACATCGCCTATGCCGATAAGGTCCGCTGGCGCATGCTGCCTTTTATATTCTAGATCGGCTCCAGCAGATGCGCGTCGATGCGATGGAGGACGCTGAACTGCTCCCCCGTCATTTCCTGCAGCATACGGTCATGCGCATGGTCGAAGGCTTCAAGCTGCTCCGTATCCATCACAGCGCCAACGCCGCGGCAGGCGCGGATGCGGCCGCGCCATGTTTCCCAGGTAAAGGGAATCTGCTCGTCGTAATAGAACATGCCGCGCAGGCGGAACTGGCCTTCGGCCCAAGTCGGCATCGGCGGCACGTCGCCGGTATAACCGGCGGCAGTCCAGTTAGGGTTGTGCTGCAAAATCAGCGCTTCGGTCGCACGCGCCACGGGATCAACCAGCGGCAGCCATGAACAATGGCTGGTGACCAGCAACCCGCCTTCCTTCAAGACCCATTTAATCTGGCGGATCGCCTGATCGGCATCGAAGTACAGCCAGCACTGGTTGGCGGTGACAACATCAAAGTAATGGCTTTCAAACGGCAGGCTTTCGGCGCGGCCAACCTGAAAGTCGACGGTGAGGCGCTCGTCCGCGGCCATTTTCTTCGCCATCTCGATCTGCTCGGCGGAGGGGTCAATACCGGTGACAATCGCGCCGCGGTGCGCGTAGCGCCGCGCGAGAGCGCCTGTGCCGGTGCCAAGATCAAGGATCAACTGCTCCCGCAGGCCCACATCCATCGATCGCATTCTTTCAAAAAAGCTGTCGGGCTGGCCGTTGCGGTACTTGGAATAATCGTCCGATGTTTTGCCCCAGTTGATGGTGTTGCCGGGGTCGTCTGCCTTGATGCCGTGCATGATTTTGCCCTCTGAAATACCTTGAAAATTTACACCCTAAACTTAAATTATGTCAACGATGGATAGGAGTGCGGATGATGCTGGACTTTGAATGCCATATTCAGGCATTGTCGGGCGATGATCAGCACCTATGCAATGAAACAGGCGGCTCCCATGGATGAAAAAGACCGTGATAACGAGCTATTTCTTGTCGACGGCTCCGGCTTTATTTTTCGCGCCTACCATGCGCTGCCGCCGCTGAACCGGCCCGACGGCACGCCCGTCAACGCCGTGCTCGGCTTCACCAACATGCTGGTGAAACTTATCAACGATATGGATGTTCCCGGCATCGCCGTTATTTTTGACGCCAAGCGCAAAAACTTCCGCAACGATATTTATCCCGAATATAAAGCGCACCGCGAAGAAGCGCCGGATGATTTGAAGCCCCAGTTCGCCATCATCCGCGAAGCGACAGAGGCTTTCTCCATCCCCGCGATCGAGATGGAAGGCTTTGAGGCCGACGATTTAATTGCCACCTACGCCCGCCTCGCGAACGAGCGCGGACAGCATGTGACCGTCGTATCCTCCGACAAAGACCTGATGCAGCTGGTGCGCCCCGGCGTTCGCATGTACGACCCCATGAAATCAAAGTATATGGGCGAGGAAGAAGTTTTTGAAAAATTCGGCGTCAAGCCGGATCGCGTCGTGGATGTGCAGGCGCTTGCCGGCGACAGCACAGACAACGTGCCAGGCGTGCCGGGCATCGGCGTTAAAACCGCAGCGCAGCTGATCACCGAATACGGCGACCTTGAAACGCTGTTGGCGCGCGCCTCCGAAATCAAGCAGGAAAAACGCCGCGAAACGCTTATCAACAACGCGGAAGCGGCGCGTATTTCCAAGCGCCTTGTGCTGCTGGATGCCTATGTCAATGTGGCAACGCCTGTTGACGACCTGAAAATCGCGCATCCCGATAAATCGAAGCTCATCAACTTCCTGCAGCTGCAGGGGTTCAAGAGCATCGTGACGCGGATGGAGAAAAAATTCGGCGGTGACGTAACCCCCGTCGTCCGCCCCCTCCCCGCGCCCGCGAATACGGATGCCGCAGCGCCCGTGGTGCCGGCGACAGCCACCTACGAGCTTATTCAGGATGAAAAAGACCTCCAGCGCTGGATCGATCGCGCGTTTGAAACCGGCTATGTCGCCTTTGATACAGAAACGACGCATTTAACGCCCTGCCGCGCGACGCTGGTCGGCATCTCCCTTTCCACCGCGCCCGGCAACGGCTGCTACATTCCGCTGCAGCACCGCGACCTGTCCGGCTATGCGGAAAGCTTTGACTTCACCATGGCGGAAAAAACCGCCACGCCCGCCCTCCGCCAAATTCCCGTCGCCCGCGCGATGGAAATGCTGAAGCCGCTGCTGGAGGACGAATCAGTCCTCAAAATCGCGCATAACGCGAAATACGACATGCAGATGTTTATGCATTACAACATCAACGTCGCGCCGGTGGATGACACGCTGGTGCTGTCCTACGCGCTTGACGGCTCGCAGCATGGCCATGGCATGGACGAGCTGGCAGAATTGATGCTCGGCTACCATACCATCAAGTTCGAAGATGTCTGCGGCAGCGGAAAATCGCAGATCACCTTCGACCTCGTGCCGCTGGATAAAGCGCTGACCTATGCAGCGGAAGATGCCGACATTACGCTGCGCCTGCACAAAATTCTCAAACCCCGCCTGCCCAAAGAAGAAATGACCACCGTCTACGAAACCATGGAGCGCGCGCTTGTGCCCGTGGTGGCGGAAATGGAATTCACCGGCGTCCGCGTCGATGTGGAAATTCTGCGCAAGCTGTCGAATGAATTCGCCAGCCAGATCATGTCGCTTGAAACAGACATTCACAAAACCAGCGGCTACAGCTTCAACATCGGCTCCCCGAAGCAGATCGGCGACGTGCTGTTCGGCTCCATGGGCCTGCCGGGCAGCACCAAGACGAAAAACGGCAGCTGGTCGACAAGCGCCTATGCGCTGGAAGAGCTGGCGGAACAGGGCAACGAAACCGTTGTTAAAATTCTGGAATGGCGCGGCCTGTCGAAATTGAAAAGCACCTATGCCGATGCGCTGCCGGAGTGTATTCACGGCAAGACCGGCCGCGTGCACACATCCTATTCACTTGTCGGCACCAACACCGGCCGCCTGTCATCTTCCGACCCCAACCTGCAGAACATTCCGATCAAGTCGGAAAACGGCAAAAAAATCCGCAACGCCTTCGTTCCGGCGGATGGCTATGAATTCTTGTCCGTCGACTATTCGCAGGTCGAACTGCGCCTTGCCGCGGAACTCGCCGACATCAAGGCGCTGAAGCAGGCTTTCCACGACGGCATCGACATTCACGCTGCCACCGCCAGCCAGGTCTTCGGTGTGCCGCTGGACCAGATGACGCCGGACATTCGCCGCAATGCCAAAGCCATCAACTTCGGCATCATCTATGGCATTTCCGGCTTCGGCCTTGCCAAGCAACTGGGCATCCCCGCATCGGAAGCCTCGGCCTATATCAAGGCCTATATGGCGCGCTTCCCCGAGCTGAAAAAATATATGGACGATGCCAAGGCCTATGCGCATCAGCATGGCTATGTGAAGACATTCTATGGCCGCAAATGCTTTATCCGTGGCATCCATGACAAAAACGCCATGGTGCGCTCCGGCGCCGAACGCGCCGCTATCAACGCGCCGCTGCAGGGAACCGCCGCCGACATCATGAAACGCGCCATGGTCGCCCTGAAGCCCGCGTTGCAGGAAGCCAAACTTGGCGCCCGCATGCTGCTGCAGGTGCATGACGAACTTTTGTTCGAAGTGCCCACAGACCAGAAACAGGAAACTGAATCCCTCGTCCGGCGTTTGATGGAAACGGCCGGCAAGGGCATTGGCGTGCCGCTGCTGGTAGAAGCCGGCTGGGGCATGA
>JBBQWK010000202.1:0-4180 GCA_038210695.1 Alphaproteobacteria bacterium | reverse complement strand
TCATCGGCACATCATCGCTGGCGCAGGACCCGTTCTTCCAACTGGGCATGCCGCTGGTGATGCTGGCGCTGGCCGCCTACCTCATCCGCATGCGCGGCGATGGCAAAATCGTGGAATTGCTGGAGCTGGCGACCGTCGGCCTTGGCGGGCTGCTGGCCTATTACGCCGCCCGCCGTGTCTTTCATGTGCCGGAAGATGTGCTGTTCCGCAAAGCCGGCTTCTTCGAGCGCGGCGTGATCACCAACGTCTTCTTCGCTTCGGCTTTCCTTGCGGTCTATACGGGCCGCCGCTTCGCGCGCCGCGCATTGCTTTGGGGCGGCACGGCGCTGTTCTCCATCGCGCTGTTCCGCGTCGTCTTCTTCGATGTGCTGGTTTACAACCCGCTGTTCACCAGCCAGAACGTCGGCTCCGCCTTCCTGCTCAACAGCCTTGCCATTTCTTATGGCCTGCCGCTGTTCTGGCTCTGGGTGGAGGACCAGCCGCAAATGCGCATCATGGCACCGCTGCGTGGCTTAAAAGCCGCGGCATCACTTGTCCTCGTCTTCCTGCTGGTCAGCTTTAACGTGCGTCAGGCTTTCCACGGCACGGACCTTACCGCAGGGCCGACGGAGAATGCTGAAATCTACGCCTATTCCGCCGCCTGGTTGCTGCTGAGCGCGGGGCTGCTGTTTGTCGGCACGCTGAAAAAACGCAAGGAATTGCGCATCGCGTCACTTGTCCTCATGATTTTGACGGTGGGCAAGGTGTTCCTCTACGACGCGAGCGAGCTGGAAGGGCTTTACCGCGCCGCCAGCTTCCTCGGCCTTGGCCTCAGCCTGATGGCGCTTGGCTGGTTCTACAACCGCTTTATCTTCACGAACAAGGAGAGCCAGTAACATGGAATCCAGACCCAACAAGCAGACTGCCGCCCGCCGCGCCATGCCCTTTGCCAGCGCCGCCTTCCAGCTGTCGAAAGACAGCGACCTCGTCGCTGACTGGGAAGAAAAATTGCAGATCATGGCGGAGGTGGTGAAGAACCCGGAATTTGACAAGATTTTGCGCGACCCCAAAATCACCCCGCCCAAGCTGCGCAAGGTCATCAAGGCCGTGACCGACAAGCTGGAGATGAACGACGAACAGGCCGAATTCATCGGCATTCTGGTGGACGAGCGCAAACTATCGCTGATGCCGTGGATTTACGACGGCTTCCTGAAGGCCAAGAAGCAGGACAGCGGCTTGACCGACGTCCTCATCATCACCGCCAAGGAAATTACGGAAGAGCAGGTCAATAACATCACGACCGCGCTGAACAAGAAGTTTAACATCAAGGCCGCGCCGACGACAAAGATCGACCCCGAACTTCTCGGCGGCGTCAAAATCGTTATCAACGACAACCATGTCATCGACCAGAGCATCAAAGGCCAGCTCGAGCGCATGAAGCGCCACCTGAACAAGCCGCCGGCGCCTTAAAACCCTAAACGATCAAACTCTGTCGCGCTTCGTCGCGCGGTCAATCACGCCGTTTTTTGACAGCAGGATGGCCAGCGGCCTTGTGCTTTCAAACTGCGACATGGTGATGACCAGAATCGCCAGCAGCGGGATGGCAAGGAACATGCCCGGCACGCCCCAGATCATCCCCCACATCGCCAAAGACAGGATGATGCAGATGGGCGAAAGGTTCATGGTATCGCCGAGCAGGCGCGGGTCGAGGATATGGCCGATCAGCATCAGCGCGCCGCCAAGGGAAACGCCGACGGTGAGGAAGGTGCGTACGCCATCCGCATCGACGCCGAATTGCACCAGCGCCATGAGTGACGGCAGCGCGATGGCGGCAAAGGTGCCCACATAGGGAATAAAGTGCAGGAAGAAGGCCATCAGCGCCCAGAAGGCGGGGTAGTTGACGCCGACGATGCGCAGGATGAAGTAGGTCGCAACCCCCGCGAGGAAGCTCACCAAAGTCTTCACCGCGATATAACGTTGAATCTTGATATCGATATTGGCGACGATGTGGCGGATTTTTGTCTCGAGGCTCGGGTCCTCGATCATCTCGTCCAGCTTGCGGGCGAAGTAGCGCTGCTCGTACAGCAGGAAGCCGGTGAAGAACAACACCTCCACCGTTTTGCCGGCAATGCCGGTGCAGAGGGCGGCCAGCATTTTAATGATGTCTGCAAGGTCGATATGCTGGACGATTTCCTGCAGCGTCGGCACGTGGTCGAGGCCGAGGAGGCTCAAGATCTTCGGCTTGATGGCTTCGAAGTTGGCCTGATAGATCGGCGCTTCCGCCGCCACCTTGGAGACGTTGTCGCGGATCAGTTCAAATATCCCCCAGATGCTGAGCAGGAAGAATGAAATGGCGAGGGCGAAGCAAAGGAATCGCGGCACGGTGATTCCGTAGCGTGACAGGCTGCCGATACCGCGCGCGATGGCGTTGATGAGGTACCAGATGAATACGGCCATCACCAGCGGCACCATAATGTTGGCGGCCAGATTCAGCACATAGACTGTCAAAAAGAGGACAATAAATCCAAGGGCATAGCTGGAGGCTACTTCCGGTACGGCGGTTCTTTTCGGCTGTGTGGTCATCAATGCTGCCCCTGTTGGTTTAATCGCTTGGTTGACTTTAGAAGAAGAGACATTAGTGTCAATCATACAAAGCGATAGCCTTGCGGGAGAGACCAATCTAGCGACCAAGGCGCCGAAGGAGCAACCACCCCGGAAACTCTCAGGCAAAAGGACCGCAAGGCAGGGTGCAGACCATCGCACCTGACGTAACTCTGGAAAGTGGCCCGGCCACGCCAAAGGAGCAAGTACCTGAAAAGGTGCGGAATCTCTAAGGTAAAGAAGACAGAGAGGGGCAAGTTCTGAACTTTTGAAAAGGAACCTGCCTTGGAACCAGCCGCCGCTTTATCGCCCTCTGCCCTGCAAAAAACACCGTTATGGAACCTGCACGTCAAGCACGGCGGCAAAATGGTGCCCTTCGCCGGCTATGACATGCCGGTACAATATAATGACATGGGCGTGTTGAAGGAACACCTGCACACCCGCGAGCTGGCAGGACTGTTTGATGTGTCGCACATGGGGCAGGCTGTTTTGAGCAGCCCGACGATGGACCCTGCGACCGCCCTCGAAAAAATTGTCCCCGGCGATATCCGCGGCCTCACCCCCGGCAAAATGCGCTACACAGTTCTCCTGAACGATGACGGCGGCATTCTTGATGACCTCATGGTCACGCGCTGGGATGAACACACGCTGCTGCTCGTCGTCAACGCCGCCTGCAAAGAAGCAGACTTCGCCTTCATCCAGAAAAAAATCGGCGCCGTCACGCGCCTTGATGAACTGCATGACCGCGCGCTGCTGGCGCTGCAGGGCCCGAAGGCCGAGCAGGTTGCCAGCATTTTCTTCTCCGAAGCGCTTGATCTAAAATTCATGGAAGCCGCGAAAGTTGAATATCAGGGCCATGATGTTTTCCTCTCCCGCTCCGGCTATACCGGCGAAGACGGCTATGAAATTTCCGTGCCCAACAGCGCGGTCGAAGCCTTTGCGACCGAAATGCTGCAGGAGCCGGAAGTAAAGCTCATCGGCCTTGGGGCGCGGGATTCGCTGCGCCTTGAAGCAGGTCTTTGCCTCTACGGCCATGACATTGACGAAAATTCATCGCCCATTGATGCGAATTTGAAATGGACGATCCCGAAGCGCCGCCGCGAGGAAGCGAATTTCCCCGGCGCTGCCAAAATTATGAAGCAGCTGGAAGGCGGCACCTACATTCTGCGCGTCGGTATCAAGCCGGAGGGCAAAGCGCCCATCCGCGAGAAGACGGAGATTTATGCCGGTGACAAAAAAGTCGGCGTTATTACCTCCGGCGGTTTCGGCCCCACCTTCGGCGGCCCGGTCGCCATGGGCTACGTCAACAGTGAATACGCCAAAACCGGCACCAAGCTTACGGCCCTGCTGCGCGGCGAACACCGCCCCGTGGAAGTGGCCGCACTGCCTTTCGTGAAGCACAACTATAAAAAAGATTGAGGGATTACATCATGAGCAAGACCTACTTCAGCGAAGACCATGAATACGTGAAGATCGACAACGGCGTCGGCACCGTCGGCATTTCCGACTATGCGCAAAAAGCGCTTGGCGATGTGGTGTATGTGGAGCTGCCGAAAGTCGGCGCGAAGCTGACCAAGGGCGCGCAGGCCGGCGTTGTTGA
>JBBQWK010000201.1:0-4257 GCA_038210695.1 Alphaproteobacteria bacterium | reverse complement strand
ACGAACTGGGACGCGATATTTTTATCCGCCTGCTGCATGGCGGGCAGGTGTCGCTGCTGGTGGCTTTTGCGGCGGGCATGGCATCTGCTTTTATCGGCACCGGCGTGGGCATGGCGGCGGGCTATGCCGGCGGCGCATGGGATGCCGCGCTGATGCGCCTGACCGACCTGCTGATTTCCCTGCCCTCTCTGCCGCTGCTGATTATCCTTTCCGCGCTTGATTTGGAAAAGCTGGGCGTGAGTGCCGACTTTGCCGCGAGCCCGCGCATCAGCCTTTATAAAATCATCGTCATTATATCGCTGCTCAGCTGGACGACCGTGGCGCGTCTTGCGCGCGCAAGAACACTGACATTAAAAGAGATGGATTTCGTTCGCGCGGCACGCGCCTTGGGTCTTGGTGGTTACCGCATTGTGCTGCGGCACATTCTGCCCAATCTGCTTAACACCATCGTCGTCGCAACAGCCTTAAGCATCGGCAACATCATTCTCATGGAATCTGTTTTAAGCTTCCTCGGCCTTGGCATCCAGCCGCCGCTGCCCAGCTGGGGCAATATGCTGACCAACGCCGAAGACACGATCTGGGAACATGCGACGCTGTCCGTCTACCCCGGCCTTATGATCTTCATCACCGTCCTCGCCTTCAACTTCCTTGGCGATGCCTTGCAGAACGCGCTTGATCCGCGGGCAAAAAAGGAAGCGCTTCGCGCATAAAAAAACCCGCCACCCTTTCGGGCAGCGGGTTTTTTGATCTTAAGTAATCAGCTTCTGCAGCCGCAACCGCCGCAGCCGGATGAGGTGCCGCAGCCGCCTTCTTCGTCGGTTTCGTCTTCATCGTCTTGCCCGTAGGCGTTGACGACGAGGACGTCGCGGGTTTTCTCGGCTTGGGCTTGCGCCATCATGCCTTGTTCTTCGGGTGATTTTTCGTTGGAGAAAAAGTTTTTCAAAAATCCGATCATGCTGCCAGTTGCTCCTCTGCTTTTGAGTAGTCCAGCTTCAGGTCGCGGGCGACTTCGGGCTGGGTGATTTTGCCTTTGCAAACGGTGAGGCCGTTGCGGAGATGGCGGTTTTCCTGCAGCGCCTTGACCCAGCCCTTATCGGCAAGTTCGAGGCCATAGGGCAGAACCGCGTTGTTGAGCGCGTAAGCCGAGGTGCGGGGAACCGCGCCCGGCATGTTGGCAACGCAATAATGCACGATGCCGTCGACTTCATAGGTCGGGTTATCGTGCGTTGTTGCCTTGGACGTTTCAGCGCAGCCGCCCTGATCGATGGCGATATCGACGATGACCGATTTGGGACGCATCTTTTTCAAAATTTCGCGCGTGATCAGTTTGGGTGCGAGCGCGCCGGGGATGAGCACAGCGCCAATCACCATATCTGCACGCATGATGTATTTTTCAACGGCGTCTTGGGTCGAGAAAACAATGTTGGCGCGGTTGCCGAACATGTCATCCAGCTGGCGGATGCGGTCGAGGGATTTTTCGATGATGGTGACGCGTGCTTCCATGCCGATGGCCATTTTGGCCGCATTAGTGCCGGCAACCCCGCCACCGAGAATGGTCACTTGCGCAGCCGGAACGCCCGGCACACCGCCGATGAGAATGCCGGAGCCGCCAACGGGTGCCTGCAGGTGGTAGGCGCCGATATGCACGCCCATACGGCCTGCAACTTCCGACATCGGGGCCAGCAGCGGCAAACCGCCGCGGTCGTTGGTGACGGTTTCATAGGCGATAGCGATGCAGCCGGAATCAATCAGCGCTTTTGCCTGCGACGCATCTGCCGCGAGGTGGAGGTAGGTGAAAAGAATCTGGCCCTTGCGCAGCATTTTGCATTCGGCTGCCTGCGGTTCCTTGACCTTTACAATCATGTCGGCCTTGTCGAAGACATCTTTGGCGGTCGGCAGGATGGTGGCGCCGGCCTTGATATAATCGTCATCCGACGCCTGAATACCCGCGCCGGCGTTGGTTTCAACGACGACCTGGTGGCCGTGGCGCACATATTCGCGGACGGAAGTGGGGGTGAGGCCTACGCGGAATTCCTTGGTCTTGATTTCCTTGGGGCAGCCGATCAGCATTGCTTTTTCTCCTTGGGAGTTTGATACTTGGAGCCGACAACGGGTCCTTATATATGCGCGGGATAGCGCGAAAGGATTCGAGCGGCCTTATTTGGCTGTCCGCATACTATCCCTGCGGCAGGGGCAATTCAAGAGAGCTGTTATGTTAAAGAAATTCCTGAAGAAATTTACGAAATCCTCGACCCAGAAGCTGATCGAGCACGAATCAAAATTCGTCGCGCATAACTATCACCCGCTGCCCGTCGTGCTGAACCGCGGCGAGGGTGTTTACCTTTGGGATCACGACGGTAAAAAATACCTCGATATGATGAGCGCTTATTCCGCCGTCTCCCTCGGCCACTCGCACCCGCGCATTGTGAAGGCGCTGACCGATCAGGCGCGGACGCTTGCCATGTGCTCGCGCGCGTACCATACCAACACGCTTGGCCCCTTCCTTGAAAAGCTGGTCGATGTGACCGGCCTTGATATGGCGCTGCCGATGAACACCGGCGCGGAAGCGGTGGAAACCGCCGTGAAGGCCGCCCGCCAGTGGGGCTATGCCGTGAAAGGCATTCCCGAGAACATGGCGGAAATTATTGTGGCGGAAGGCAACTTCCATGGCCGCACGACCACCATCATCAGCTTCTCGACCGAAGCGGATTACCGCAAAAACTTTGGCCCCTTCACCCCGGGCTTCAAGGCCGTGCCGTTTGACGATATTCGCGCCCTTGAAAACGCGATCACGCCCAACACCGCCGCCATTCTGTTCGAGCCCATTCAGGGCGAGGCCGGCATTAAGGTGCCGCGCGACGGTTTCCTGCGCGAGCTGCGCGACCTTTGCGACCGCAAAAATGTTCTTCTTATCCTTGATGAAGTACAGTCGGGCCTTGGCCGCACGGGCCGCATGTTCTGCTACCAGCATGAAAACGTGCTGCCGGATGCGCTGATCCTCGGCAAGGCTTTGGGCGGCGGTCTGCTGCCCGTCTCGGCTGTCGTCGGCAAGCGCGCCGTCATGGAATTATTCAAGCCCGGCAGCCACGGCTCCACCTTCGGCGGTAACCCGCTGGCGGCTGTCGTCGGCCTCGAGTCTCTCAAAGTACTGGAAGAAGAAGGCATGGTGCAGAACAGCGCCATTCTGGGTGCTTACATGCTGGACCAGCTGCGCGGCATCAATTCGACCCTCGTCACCGGCGTCCGCGGCCGTGGTCTCTGGATCGGCATGGATTTTGACCCGAAGCGTGTGTCCGCCCGCGTCGTTTGCGAAAAGCTCATGGAAAAAGGCATTCTGTCGAAAGATACGCACCATACGGTTGTGCGCTTCGCTCCGCCCCTCACCATCACGCGGGAGCAGATTGACTGGTGCCTTGAACAGGTGCGCGCTGTCATCCGCGATCTGGAAGCCAAAGGCTGATGCCGCGGCTTCGTCCCGCAACTTCGCAGGACGTTGCGGCGATGACCGCCATCTATGGCCATCACGTACGCCACGGCACCGGCAGTTTCGAGCTGGAGCCGCCTGACGCAGTGGAAATGCAAAAGCGTTTTGACAATATCGCCGCGCTGAAGCTGCCGTGGCTGGTGGCGGAAGATAACAACATCATCGTCGGCTATGCCTATGCCGGCCCCTATCGCCCGCGCCCTGCCTATCGCTTCACCGTGGAAGATTCGATTTATATTCATCCGGAAAAAACAGGCGGCGGCATCGGCTCCCTCCTGCTCTCCTCGCTGATAGCGAATTGCGAGGCGCTGGGTCTGCGCCAGATGATTGCCGTTGTCGGCGATTCAAGCAACGCCGCCTCCGTCCTGCTGCACCGTAAATTCGGCTTCGAGACCACAGGCACGCTGAAAGACGTCGGCTTCAAATTCGGCCGCTGGCTGGATGTGGTGCTGCTGCAGAGAAGTCTGGGCGCGGCGTCAACCACCGCGCCCACATAATCACTTCGCCAATTTCGCCGCCAGTTCCGCAACGCGTTTGCCGAGGGCTTTGGCGGTGTCGAGATCGCCTTTGCGCGGAGCTTCTTCGGGGGATGCATCAGACGGGGAGATGGCGAGGGCGCCGGCGAAGCCTGCGGTCCAGTTGATGTCATTCGGCCCGTGTTCTTTTTTGTTGCTGGGCATCAGGCCGGTGCCGACCCAGATCTGGCCGTGCTGCTGTGACAGAGTCCAGAAATATTCGATAGTCGAAAATTTATCGCCGTTGACGGAGGCGGA
>JBBQWK010000200.1:0-4260 GCA_038210695.1 Alphaproteobacteria bacterium | reverse complement strand
GCGGCAAAGGCCTCCACGTGACTGTCCCCCTCGCCGGCAAGGACGGGTGGGAAGCGGTGCGCGCATTCTCGGAAAAACTATCCCACCAGATGGTGGCGGACGTGCCGGAGGCCTATGTCGCCACCATGAGCAAGGCGAAGCGCCACGGAAAAATCTTTATCGATTATTTCCGCAACAACTACACCGCCAGCGCGATTGCGGATTACGCCGTGCGCGCACGTGCCGGCGCGCCGGTGGCGGTTCCACTGCAATGGTCAGAATTGAAGAAGTTGAAATCGGCCCATGAATTCACGCTTTCCAGCACCCTCGTCCGCCTCAAGAAAATGAAGCCCGGCGCGGATGAGCGCTATAAATTGAAACAGCGCCTCCCGAAACTGCCTTAGCGGTTTTTACGCTTCGGCAATGCCGCCGCGACATCGTCATACCCTGACGCGACCGCCTTTTGCAGCAATTCTTCCAGCCCCGCCACGACAGCGGATTGCGTGTTGGCGCTTGCAGCCACGGTTTCAGGATAGGTTGTATCCATGATAATTTTATCGCTTTCCAGCGACAGCAGGCGGAAGTTGAGTGTCACTTTCAGCTGGGGTGCGGCAGCTGCGCCGCCGGCATAAACCGGTTCAAAGTCAAGCGCCCGCACCTGCAGGCGATAGGCCGCCCGTGCTGGCATGTCGGGTGATACGGTAGTGAAAGCCGTTTGCGCGGCCGCCGTTTGCAGTATGACACCCTGCAACACTTTTGCCAGATGATCAGGCCATTGCGCACCAGCATAGAAATCCATGCGGCGTCCGTTATCAAGGTAGAGGGCGATGCGGTCGGTATCAAAACCCGCCGGCACATCCGGTTCCGGCAGCAAAATCACGGGCCGCGTCTTTGACGGTTCGGCAGCGTCAGCCGTCGTGGCATGCAGCGCATACATGGTGGGCGGCGGTGCTGTTGATTTGAGGGCGGAGCAGCCGGCAAGGCCGCAGGCAAGGGCTAGAACAAAAAGGTTTTTCATTTCGGTATCTCCACGCCGGTTGATTTCGGCTGATAAATGACCTGGCTCGGGTTTTCGGTCAGCTTGTCGGCTAGGCGGCGGACGCTGGATGCCGTGCCTTTGACCTCTCGCGTCGCCCCCGCGAATTGGGACAAACCATCCGATGCGAAGCGGTCGATATTGGCCTTGTTGCGGTTGATGACGCCATTCAGGCTACTGGCGGCAGCATCCATCTGGTCGGCGGTTTTGCGCAAATGATCCACCATATCCGGCACCTGCGCCGAGGAGATGGAAAGGTTCGTCAGCATCTGCGAGGCACTTGCGACATTGGCGGGGCTGAGAATGCCGTTAAGGTCATGCGACATATGCTCGATATTAACGGCGGTTGCCTGCAGCGACGCCATGGTTTTGTCATCCAGCGCGCTGTTCAGCTTCTTGGTAATCTCGGACACCTGCGCGGTGATATCGGGAATGTCATCCAGCGCCTTGTAGAGCTTCGAGCCCTGCCCCTGCAGCACGGGGTATTGCGCACCATCCGGCTTTGGCGGCGAGTCTTTGTCATCCATCGCAGTCGAGAGTTCAAGGCGGACAAGGCCGGTGATGCCTTGTGATTCCAGCGCAACTTTTGTATGCGCGCTCACCGGCGTTTTTTTATCGACACCAATGTCGACGGAAATCAGCGTCGTATCCGTCGGCGAGAGGCGGATTGTCATGACCTTGCCCACCTTCACGCCGAGGTATTGCACTTCGGAGCCGCCTTCAAGGCCGGAGACGGAATCGTGAAATTCGACGGTATAAAACTTGAAGTTCTTCTTGTCATTCGGCCCCGCCAGCCAGATAAGAAAGCCGACGAAGGCGAAGACCACCACCGTCATGAACAGCCCGACGATAAAATAGGGCGCAGATTTTTCCATTATGATTGTGCCTCTGTGGTAGTGGTTTTTTCGGCTTGTTTGTCTTTATCTTCTTTCGGTTCCTGCTCCACCGCGCGCATGCGGGGGCCGCGAAAATATTCCTTCACTTCCGGCGTGTCGTTCGCCATCATTTCTTCCAGCGTGCCGACAATGACTTTTTTCTTTACCAGCATGGCAATGCGGTCGCAGACCTTGACCAGCGTATCAAGGTCATGGGTGATGATGAGGACGCTGAGTTCCAGCACACGGCGCAACTCCAAAATCAGGTCGTCGAACTGCGCGGCGGCGATGGGGTCGAGTCCGCTTGTTGGCTCGTCGAGGAAAAGGATTGAAGGGTCAAGCGCCAGCGCACGCGCAAGCCCCGCACGCCGCACCATGCCGCCTGACAGTTCCGATGGTGCCTTGTTTGCGGCTTCGGGCTTCAGGCCGACGATACCAAGCTTGAACAGCGCGAGACTATCGATGTCTTTTTGCGACAATTTGGTGTGTTCCCGCAGGGGCAAGCCGATGTTGTCGATAACGGAGAGCGCGGAAAACAGAGCCCCTTCCTGAAAAGCAACGCCCCAGGTCTTGGCCATGTCCTTTTTTTCGGCTTCAGTCATGGTGGTGACATCGCGGCCGCCGACCAGCACCTGGCCCTCATTGGGCTTGTGCAGCCCCAGCATGGTGCGCAACAAAACCGATTTGCCGGAGCCGGAGCCGCCGACGAGGCCGAGTATCTCGCCTTTTTTAAGCGTCAGGTTGACGTGGTCATGCACCAGCTGCTCGCCAAATTTATTGACGACGTCCTTCACTTCGATGGCGTTGTCGCCTTTGGCGACGGCATTATCACCTTCGGCAACTTGCGGCTCGGGCTTTTTTTGCGCGTCCGTCATAGCCCCACCTTGGCGAAAATGACGGAGAAAAGCGCATCCGCCATGATGACGAGGAAGATGGACTGCACCACCGCCAGCGTCGTGAGCTTGCCGACGTCTTCGGCGGAGCCCTTGGCGCTCATGCCCTGATAGGTGCAAACGGCGGTGATGAGCAGCGCGAAGACCGGTGCCTTGATCATGCCGATAAAGAACATGGTGGGCGTTGCGATAGACTGCACGCGGTCGATGTATTGCCCCATGCTGAGCTTCAGCTGCATGACCGCCATAAAACTGCCGCCGCCAAGGCCGACGAGATCGGCGACAAAGGCAAGCGCCGGCAATGTGAGCATCAGGGCGATCAGGCGCGGCACCACCAGCACTTCGATCGGGTCCATGCCCATGGTGCGAAGGGCGTCAACTTCGCCCCGCATTTTCATGACGCCGATTTCGGCGGCGAAGGCAGAACCGGAGCGGCCCGCGATAATGATCGCCGTCACCAGCACCGCCATTTCGCGCAGCAGTGAGACAACCGTCAAGTCGATCGTGTAAATATCCGCGCCGAATTTCTGCAGCTGGTTCGCGCCCTGATAGGAAATAACCATGCTGATGCCGAAGGCCAGCAGGCAGATGATAGGCAGCGCCAGCACGCCGGTTTCATACATGTGCCGCGTAATGGAGGTGACGCGGAAATGGCTGGGCTGAAAAAAATTGCGGAACAGGCGGGTATAAACCTCGCCCATAAATGTGAAAATGCCACTGAGAAAATCCGCCATCCACAGGGTCGCGTGGCCGATGTGGTCAAAGAAGCGCACGAAGGCCGGGCGTTTTTCCACCTTGAGCTTTACGGGCTCTTCGTCCGGCACAAAATCCATCAGCGCTTTTTGGCGCGGGGTGATGCCCTTGAATGTGGCCTGTGGGAAATATTTCTGGATCAGCCAGGCGCCGGCGGTATCCAGATTTTTGATGCCGCTGAAATCGACGCTAAAGTTATCGGTTTTATTCCTGAACTGGCGGGCGTCTTTTTCAATGCCGGCGCTATTGGAAACGACCCAGTCCCCTTTGAGGACCAGTGCGCTGTCGCCTTGCCGGTTTTCGATAAATTCCATTATCCTGACGCCTTGATAATCCGATATGGATCATATCAGGGCGCTAATGCCGCTGGCCATAAAAAGTTCCGGAATTACCGCTTCTTGCGGCGGAGGCGCTTGACGTTTGACTGTACAGTGCGCGTATAGGGCTTTAAAGCCGCGGAAAGACCGGTGAGCTGGCCTTGCAGCAGCTTGGCGCTGGTATCAACGCCCTGCAGGTTTTGGAAAATCAGCGGCGCGGCGGCAAGGGCCGATTTATTCAGGCTCCAGCCAAAGGCAGCGGCCGCGGCAAATTTCTCCATCCACATGCGGTTGATTTCCGCGACGGGAAAAGCCGCTTCCCCGCGCATGGCTTTGTTCATGCCATTGGTGCGATGGGTGATGACCTCCGCCGAGCCGGCAAGCATGCGCCCCGTCTGCCACAGCAG
>JBBQWK010000199.1:0-4266 GCA_038210695.1 Alphaproteobacteria bacterium | reverse complement strand
GCCCGCGCAAAAACGCGGCATGGGCATGCCCATGCCGCAGCAGACTGAAGGACTATCAAACCGTTCTACTGATGGATCCCTCTAGAAATGGGGGTATTACACCCTGAAGCTCACTTAATGGGCCTGTCGACTTAATCAGGTTTGCCGACATAGAGATAGCCCCAAGGGGGCTGCGAATGTCATGGCCCAAAATCCCAAGAAACAAATCTTTAGAAGCATCCAGATTGTAAGAAAAACGCGCGATAGATTCTGCCAATATTTGGTCGATGGCTTCGTTGAACCTTATAAGGTCTAGGAGCTGTTCTTCATTTAAAACCTTGGCCTCTTTTATCCAGAGCTTAGTAATCGTAGCTCTCAGGGCGCGAAACTCGGATGCCATTTGTTTAAGGTCGAAACCGTTTTCCAAACGCAGTGCCCCGTGTATTTCGGCTGCGGTATCCGGCAGCGCGATGTTTTTTAGATTTTCACCACGCGATTTTGTTATTTGCTGAGAAGAGGATTGAGTGGTCTGAATGTCTCGGACAATAAATCCGAGTATCTCGGGGAGGTGGTCGACAAGCGCTTTATGAGACAACTTCGGAGCCCCGGTCGGAACGCTGAACGCAAAAGCCTCCCATTCTTTTATAATGGGGGTCATGTTGTCGGTGATAAATTGGGCTAGCCGGGTCATCTGATGATTACCATTAAGTTAAAAGTTAAGATGATTTTGTGACGTAATTTTTAACAACTGAAAAATTGACTGCGGGAGGCTGAATACTAGCAACTGCCTGTCGGAACCTCCAAGGGTAGCAGGAATAAACTCATGACCAGTCAGTTACTCAGAGTGAGACAAATCAATGACCTAATATTGTTATAACACTGATTTTCTTAGAAGTAGCACCGCCCACGATTTGAGCGGCAAGATATTTTCATCCCCGAATAAAAACAATGGGAATGCAGCCGAACCCATAAAGACCGTTTTCAGACCCGCGTGTTAAGCATGAGTTAAGCACGAAAAAGAAAAGCCCACTCGAAAGTGGGCTATATCTTTGAAAAGATTGGCGTCCCCTGGGGGATTCGAACCCCCGTTACATCCGTGAAAGGGACGTGTCCTAGGCCTCTAGACGAAGGGGACGCATGTTCGGTTCGAACGATAGGTTTTTACTTATATATGGGGGGAAAAGCAAGGCTTATTTACTGCGGCGGCTTGGGGGCTGATTTTGCCTTGTCGGCCAAGGGCTTCTGGGTTGGCGTTGCGGGCGCATTTTCGGGCGTTTTGTCGAAACCGGGCCAAGCCTTCAGTTCTGCCATGGTGCGGATGTAATCGGGGTCTTTGGTGTAATCAACCTTGCCGTAGTTATTGGCCTGCCAGATGCCCGTAATGAAGCCTGCAACCGCTTCCGGCGTCGGGTACTTGCCATCAATCGGATAGGCCATGAGCATCGAATTACAGCCCTTGTCTTCGCCTTCGGCGAGGGAGGGCTGGACGTAGGTCACGGGAATGCGGCGGGCACCCCATTTTTCAAAGATTGCGGCGCGTTTTGCCGGGTCCATGCTGTCGTCTTCGGGCTTTACCTTGGCGGGGTCATTCACTTCTATAAGGGCGCATGCAAGCTGCTGGCCTTCGGCTTTGGCGAGCTCCACGAGGCCTTCAATGCGGCCCTTGACCATTAAACGGCCAAGGCCCATTTGCTGGTACGCAGGATCAATCGCGTTATAGGCCAGAAGCCCCGCCTGCTGCGTGCCGTAGTAATAGGCGATGGAAATGCCGTAGATCTGCGCCTTCGCAGGATCAGGCTCTTCCAGATGCTTGCCGGCCAGTAGGATGACACGGCCGACGCCATGGGTCGGGACGGAAAGTTTTTCTTCGATCTTTTCGAGGCTTTCGCGCTCTTCCGGCATCGGGAACGCTGGCACGTAAATATCGGTGTAGGCGCGGCGCATCAGCGCAATGGCATGCGCATCGTCGGCTTTAACGACGAGGGTTTCGGCGGATACAGCGTTGAAATCGTTCTTGAACATGGCCATATTGTAGCAAAACTACAGATTATGTCAATATTTTAGCTCTTTAACCGGCAAAAACCTTCGCGGCATCAACGATCTGGAAGTTGACGGAGCGTTTGCCCTGCCAGTGGTTGATGGAAACATGCCCTGCAATATTGAGCGGCGCGGAGCCTGCCTTCAACAGTGCCTCGCCAAGGCTTGAATCCATGGCGCGGAAGGCGATGGCCTTGACGGAGGTGCCGCCGGCGGTGTCCTGCAGGAAGCAGCTGACATGGCGCTCCCCCACAACCGTCGGCTTGATGACCTTGACGCCGGCAAGCGCGAAGCGCGGTTCCGAATGGCCCGCGCCATAGGGCGCCAGCTGGTTCATTTTTTCGACGAGTTCGATGGTGAGGGCGGCTGCGGACAACACGCTGTCAACGCGCAGCTCCGGCGTCAGCGCCTGACCCTTCAGCTGGTTTTCAACATGGGCGTTGATAAAGCCGCGGAGGTCTGCGAACTGGCGGCGCGCAACGGTGAAGCCGGCCGCCATTTTGTGGCCCCCGCCGGCAATCAGAAGCCCCTGTTCTTTCGCGGCGCTGATGGCGGCGCCCAAATCAACACCGGTGACGGAGCGGCCGGAGGCTTTGCCGATATCCTTGTCGTCAAAAGCGACGACACAGGACGGGCGGTTGTATTTTTCCTTCAGGCGCGCGGCGACGATGCCGATGACGCCGGGGTGCCAGCCGTCGCCGTCAACGATGATGACCTGGTCATGCAGCGCGGATTCTGCCGCGCGCGCCATGGCATCTTCGATCATCGCTTCCTCGATCGATTTACGCTCGGCGTTATATTCGTGAAGCTTCTTGGCAAGGATGCGGGCTTCCAGCGTGTCTTCGGTTGACAGCAAACGCCAGCCAAGGTCCGCCTCCCCCACCCGTCCGCCGGCGTTGACGCGCGGGCCGAAAACGAAACCGGCATGGAAAGCATTCGGCGCTTCGGATACGGCGGCGAGATCTGCCAGCGCATTGATGCCCACATTGAGGCGCATCGCCATGATGCGCAAGCCTTGCGCGACAAAAGCGCGGTTGATGCCGGTCAGCGGCACAACGTCGCAAACCGTGCCAAGCGCGACAAGGTCAAGCCACTGCAGAATGCGCGGCTCCGGCCGTTCGGTATTGTACCAGCCGGCGGCGCGCAACCGGCGGTTGATGGCGACAATGGCAAGGAAGGTAACGCCGCAGGCGGCCATCTGCCCCTGCCCGCTGGTGCAATCAAGGCGGTTGGGGTTGACGACGGCATGCACGGGCGGCAATTGCGGCTCTGCCCTGTGGTGGTCGAGGACGATGATATCAAGACCCGCGGCAGTGCCGACGGCAAGCGGTTCAAACGCGGTCACGCCGCAGTCGACGGTGATCAGCAGCTTGATGCCTTCATCGCGCAATTTGAGCATGGCGGCGGCATTGGGGCCGTAGCCTTCATTGATGCGATCGGGGATATAAATGCGCGCATCGCGGCCCTGCGCCTTGAAAAACCGTTTCAGCAAAGCAGATGAAGTTGCGCCGTCCACATCGTAATCGCCGAAGACGGCAATTTTTTCGCCGGTCATGATGGCGGAGGCAATACGCTCCGCCGCCTTGTCCATGTCCATCAGCGTCGACGGGTCGGGCAGCTGCGCCTTCAGCGTGGGGGTGAGGAATTCTTCAACTTCGTCAAAACCGACGCCGCGGGAGACGAGCACGCGGGCGACAAGTTCCGGCAGGTTGTAGGCCTGCGCAATGCCTTCTGCAAGGCGCTGGTCTGTATGCGCGAAGGCCCATTTTTTGCCGAGCAGCGATTTTTCAACAGACAGCACCGCCACTTCAACGGGCGCTTCGGTCTGTTCAACTATCGTCTGCGGCAAAGGCTGGTTCATGCTTACTTGAAACCTGCCTTGCGGGTGAAGTTATGAGTCGCTTCAATGCGGCGGATGGTGCCGGTCTTGGAGCGCATGATGACGGAATGCGTATGCGCGCCGCCGGCAAAACGGCGCACGCCGCGCAGCATGGCGCCGTCGGTCACGCCGGTTGCGGCAAACATGACATCGCCATGCGCCAGATCATGCAGTTCGTATTTGCGGCTAAGGTCTGTGATGCCCCAGCGTTTCGCGCGGGCTTTTTCATCATCGTTGCGGAACAGCAAGCGGCCCTGCATAAAGCCGCCGATGGAGCGAAGGGCCGCAGCCGCCAGCACGCCTTCGGGCGCGCCGCCGGAGCCCATGTAAATATCAACGCCGGTATCAGCCTCTGCCGTGGCCATGACGCC
>JBBQWK010000198.1:0-4267 GCA_038210695.1 Alphaproteobacteria bacterium | reverse complement strand
GGGATGTCGATTTTGCCTGCTGGTGCAGCTATAAATATCTCAACTCCGGCCCGGGCGCGGTGGCGGGGTGTTTTGTGCATGAACGCCACGGAAAATCATTTGATCTGCCGCGCTTTGCGGGCTGGTGGGGCCATGATAAATCAACCAGGTTCAAGATGGGTCCTGACTTCCAACCCATGTCCGGCGCGGAAGGCTGGCAGCTGTCCAACCCGCCTATTCTGGCGCTGGCGGCAAGCCTTGCGTCATTAAAAATTTTCGCCGCAGCGGGCATGGAAAACCTGCGGAGAAAAAGCGAAAAACTGACCAATTATCTCGAGTTCCTTATCACCAATGATGCCATTACCCCGCTCAAAATCATCACGCCTGATAAAACAGCCCATCGCGGCTGTCAATTATCGCTCGTCTGGGGCAAAAAAAACGGCCGCGCGGTATTCGAGGGCCTCACCAAGGCTGGCGTCGTCTGCGACTGGCGGGAGCCGGACTGCATCCGCATCGCGCCCGTGCCGCTCTACAATTCCTTCACCGATGTTTACCGTTTTGACCAGGCGTTACGTCAGGTGATGGGGGCGTTATGAGTGATGTCATTGACATTGTCGGCGGCGGACTTACCGGCCCCTTGATGGCGATCTACCTCGCGCGAAAAAACTTTACCGTGCGTCTGCACGAGCGGCGGGAAGACATGCGCAAGGCCGTAGCACAGGAGGGCCGTTCCATCAACCTTGCGCTGACAGCGCGGGGCATGAAGGCGCTTGATGAAGTCGGCCTGAAGGAAAAGGTGCTGGACATCTGCATCCCCATGAAGGGCCGTATGGTGCATGATACCGCTGGCAATACTGTGCTGCACCCCTACGGCCAGAAAGACAGCGAAGTCATTTATGCTGTTTCCCGTGGCCAGTTGAATAATCTGCTGCTGGATGCGGCGGAGAAAGCGCATGTCGTCATTACCTTCAGCCGTCGCTGCACGGGCTATGATATTGACGGCAATCTTTTGCACTTCACCGATGCCGACGGTGGGGCGCGCGAAGTGGACGCTGGTATTGTCATCGGTGCGGATGGCGCGGGCTCCGCCGTGCGCAAAGCGATAATGGCGAGAGACAAAAATTTCGCATTCACCAACGACACGCTGGATTACAGCTATAAGGAGCTTGAAATTCCCCCCGCAGCTGGCGGCGGGTTCCAGCTGGAGGCGGCGGCGCTGCATATCTGGCCGCATAAAAATTTCATGATGATCGCGCTGCCGAACACGGAAGGTAGCTTTACCTGCACGCTATTCTACAAAACAAAGGGCGCACAAAGTTTTGACCAACTGGCAGATGAAAAATCGGTCACTGACTTCTTCGCCGCTCATTTCCCCGATGCGGTGCCGCTGATGCCGCGCCTGCTAGACGATTTTTTCAGCAATCCCACCGGCGCGCTGTACACAATTAAATGCGCGCCTTGGCATCACGCCGGTAAAGCCGCGATTCTTGGCGATGCTGCGCATGCGATTGTGCCGTTTTTTGCGCAAGGTATGAACAGCGGGTTCGAGGATTGTTCCTTCCTCAACAGCCTTGTCGTGGCCGGCGAAAATAACTGGGAAAAAGTTTTCACCGCTTTTACCGCAGGGCGCAAGGACAATGCCGATGCGATTGCCGATATGGCGGTCGAAAATTTTATCGAGATGCGCGACTTGGTGACCGACCCTCATTTCATATTGAAAAAGAAAGTCGGCTTTGCTCTTGAAAAGCGCTGGCCGGATAAATTCATCCCGCGGTATTCCATGGTCGTCTTCCGCGCCGATATTCCCTATGCCGAGGCCAAAGCGCGCGGCATGGCGCAGGATAAAATTCTCGAAACGCTATGCGCAGGTATTTCCAGTCCCGAGGAGTTGAATTGGGAGCTGGCCGAAAAACTGCTCCACGACATGCCGGCACGGAAAAGCGCATGAAATATATCCTTGTTCTCCTCGGCCTGCTTTTTACGAGCCAAGCCGCCTATGCCGCAGACCATAGCGGCGAGGTGCTTGACCGCAAATACACTGTCTATGTGCCGGATGCGGTGGAGGGGCAGAAAAACCTGCCCGTCGTCCTGATGCTGCATGGCGGCGGCGGCAATGCGGAGCAGATGCGGCAGATGACGGGGTTTGATGCGGTCGCCGACCGTCATAAATTTATCGCGGTTTATCCCGAAGGCACGGGGCTTAATTTTCTGGGCAAGAAAATCCTCACCTGGAATGCAGGGTTATGCTGCGGGTCTTCCGTCAAAAAGAATATAGATGACGTCGGGTTTCTGGCGGCGGTGATTGACGATGTCGTCAAAACCTATCATGCCGATGCGCGCCGTGTTTACGCCACCGGCCATTCCAACGGCGGCATGATGAGCTATCGGCTGGCCTGCGAAGTGCCGGAAAAACTGGCGGCTATTGCACCCAATGCCAGCACACGCGTGTTCGAGCCCTGCCACCCCGCGCGGCATGTGCCGGTGCTGGATATTCACGGCACAGCCGACCCTTGCGTACCTTATAACGGCGGGACAAGTTGCGGCGGCTGTTTCTCCAAAATCCTTGGCGAGCATTTTCATTTATCGGGTGATCATTGGCCATGTGGTTCCACGCCTGATGGCGTGAAGGCGGAAGCGATGGCGGCCGGTTGCGGGACTGAAACGTCAACCGTTTTGCAGCGCGGCGCTGTCACCTGCATCCGCTATACCTGCGCCGCCGGCAGCGGCGTCGGCCTTTGCTCCATCGCTGGCGAGGGACATCGCTGGGCAGGATCTACCGATGTCGGCGGTCCGGGTTGCGCCAAAGACCCCGACCGTAAAATGTGCAGCCGCTACACCGATATTACCGGCCCCCTCAACAGCGACGTCGATGCGGGCGAGCTGGCCTGGAGTTTCTTCAAGGATTTCAAAACGCCATGATGCAAAAATTTATCGATGATTTAATGGCGCGCATGACTCTGGACGAAAAAATCGGCCAGCTCAATCTTGTGCAGCGTGACACCGAAGGGGATGTGCAGACTGGCGCGACCGTCACCGCCAATGCCGCGGATAAAATTCGCGCTGGCAAGGTTGGGGGCGTTTTCGGGCTTTTCGGCGTCGATCTTGTGCGGCAGGCACAAAAGCTGGCGGTTGAAGGCTCCCGCCTTGGCATTCCGCTGCTGTTCGGTCTTGATGTTATTCACGGCCACCGCACTATTTTTCCGCTGCCTATCGCTCTTGCCTCCAGCTGGGATATGGAGTTGATACGCCAGACGGCGCGGGTTGCTGCGGTGGAAGCCACGGCGGAGGGGCTCAACTGGGTTTTTTCCCCCATGGTCGACCTTGCGCGCGACCCGCGCTGGGGCCGTGCCGCGGAAGGCTCTGGCGAAGACCCGTATCTTGGCAGCGAGGTAGCGCGCGCCATGGTGACAGGTTATCAGGATGGCGATATGACACGGCCCGATACCGTTATGTCTTGCGTCAAGCATCTGGCGTTTTATGGCGCGGCGGAAGCGGGGCGCGATTACAATACGGTGGATATGAGCCGGTTGCGCATGTTCGAAACTTATTTCCCGCCCTATAAAGCCGGCGTTGATGCCGGCGCCGGCAGCGTGATGACCAGCTTTAACGAGGTGGACGGCATTCCTGCCACCGGCAACCGCTGGCTGTTGAATGACGTGCTGCGGCAGGACTGGGGATTTGGCGGCTTGGTTGTTTCCGACTATACAAGCGTGAATGAAATGTCCGATCACGGCATGGGCGATTTGAAAACCGTTTCCGCCCTTGCCTTGAAGGCCGGCACCGATATGGACATGGTGGGGGAGGGGTACCTCACGACGCTGCAGCAGTCGCTGGATGAAGGCGCGGTCGCGATGGCTGATATTGACCTTGCCTGCCGCCGCGTGCTGGAGGCGAAGTACAAGCTGGGATTGTTTGAAGATCCGTTCCGCCGCTTGGATGATAAACGCGCCGGAGACATTATGAATGACAACCATCGCTCATTGGCGCGTAAAGCGGCGGCGCAGTCTTGCGTGCTGCTGAAAAATGAAAATGATGTTTTGCCGCTGAAACCTGCCAGTACCATCGCCCTTGTCGGCCCTCTGGCGGATAGCCGCCGCAACATGCTGGGCATGTGGAGCGTTGCGGGTGATTGGGAAAAGGCCGTGACGCTTGCGGAAGGCATGCAGAACGCCGGCGGCGATAGCGTAACGCTGCGTCAGGCGCGCGGCGCCAATATCGCCAGCGACCCGTTGCTGGTTAAAAAAATCAACGTCTTTGCGGAAGAAGTGGAAATTGATCCGCGCAGCGC
>JBBQWK010000197.1:0-4272 GCA_038210695.1 Alphaproteobacteria bacterium | reverse complement strand
AGAAGATGCCGGCTTCGAGAATGTCGAGGCGGCGGGCGGTGAAGCTTTGCGCTTCAACGGTGCCTTCAATGACGAGGTGTTCGCAGGCAGCAATGTTGCCGTTGAGGGTAATTTCGCGGCCGATGACGAGACGGCGGGATTCTTCCTGCGTCGTGCCGGCATAGGAGATGGAGTTCATCATCATGGTGTGATGACCGGGGATGTCACTGCGGATGGTTTTCTTTTCGATTGTCATGATGTGCCTCATTCTAATGCGCTCATCCTGTTTGCCAATACTGAATCCGTCGTCCAACGGCATTATGTATTTAACTCAGGAAACGGGTGAATCAGTATCATCCCCCCTTTATTACGTCCAGCTTTTACGCACAGATTCCCATAACCTTGGGGTATAAATGACGACATCCGAGGGGTGCTGCCTGTAAACTCATAGGCTTAGGAATCCGTTCCTTTAGTTTTCATAATGGTCTATTTCGTGGGAAATGGCGGCTTGGCGAGAATGATTCGCGTCACTTTATATAGAAGTCGAGTGAGTCGTTTTTAACGAAGGCACCATCGTACTTCGGGCGCACGGCTGCAATCCACCGCCGCTGGGCGTCATTCATGCTGGTGCCGGCGCGGTTGAACCCCCGCACCCATTCCACCAGCGCGCGCCCTGCGACCGGCTTAAACAGCGGATGCGGATAAAGCTCGAGGATAAAGCCGAGGTGATCCCATTTGTTTTTAAAACGGGCGAGCGACAATAACCGCCGCGCCCCCGCCTCCGTCATCACGGTGAAGGCGTATGAATGCCATTCGGGCATGGTGACCGCGATATTCAACTCCCGCATCCCTTGCGCCGCGGCGCGGGCAAGGGCGTTGACGGGGCTGGTGAGCGCAGCCTTTAACCGGCTTTCATAATCCGCAGGTGACAGCCGTGCAAGAGACAACAGCGCCGCAGCGCGATAGGCAGGACGCGGATCGTCAAGATAGGACACGAGCAACGGGGCCGCCAGCGCATCCCTGCCGCCAAGGCGCAGCGCGACGAGGCGGCGGGCAGATGATGTTTGCGGATTTTCAAGCGCGGCGCGGCGGAAAGCCTTTAATTCATCTTCGGACAGACCGCAGCGTTTCTCGCACCATTCGCGGCAGGTGGTGTAGGGGTCGAGTAGGTAATCACTTGCCTTTAAAGCCCCCTCCTCCGCCGGCAGCAGTCTCAACGCGGCAAGTCGGAGCCAGCCGGCTTTGGCGCTAAGGGCGGATTGGATAAAGCCAGCGCGTTCGTTTTCCGGCAGCTGCGTGATGCGCTGGCTGGCCAGCTTCGCCGTCATCACATCGCGGGATTGCAGGCCGAGGCGGATGAGTTCGGATGCGGGCAAAGTGTTGTGCGCCGAGGCCAAGGCGAAAAGCCGGCGTGAGATTTTCGGCACGGCGATTTGCAGCGTTGCCGCCAGCGGCAGAAATTTAGGATGCGCTGCAACCCAGTCTTCAATCCCCTGCACGAAAGCGGCATGGTCGCGGCGGCGGCACTGGCGCAAGGCGTCCAGCTGCGGCAGGCAGCGCGCCAGTGTTGAAAAATCATCCGCATCGCGAAAAGCAAGCACCGCATTTTCCGCCGCTGCCGCAACTTGCGGTACCCAGTCGTTCACGCGCTCCAGCAGGAGGGGCATGGTATCGGGCCACAGGACTTTGGCGGCTTTCCGCACGGCTTCTTCGCGCACGAAGCCGTTGCGGTGGGCAAGGCTGATATTCAGCGCAGCTGCATCGCCTGCGTTGCGGGCGGCGTTGATTTCATGCTGCAGCCAGTCGGTATAGGGCGATTTTGCGCCGTGCTTCTTCGCCATCCAGCTTTTGAGGAATTGGACGACAGCCATGCGGAAAAATTAATCCTTATGTACCTGGCGCAGCGTCGGGAAGGCGATGACATCGCGGATGCTTTGCGAATCCGTCAGCAGCATGACAAGGCGGTCGATGCCGATGCCAAGGCCGCCGGTGGGCGGCATGCCGTATTCAAGCGCTTCGACAAAATCTTCATCCAGCATCTGCGCTTCCTCGTTGCCGAGGTCGCGGGCTTTCATCTGCTCCTTGAAGCGGGCCAGCTGGTCGAAGGGGTCGGTCAACTCGGAAAACGCGTTGGCGACTTCCCAGCCGTTGACGTAGCTTTCAAAACGCTCGGTCAGGTTGTCCTGACCACGGTGGATTTTGGCGAGCGGAGAAATATCTTTCGGCAGGTCGACGATATGGATGGGCTGGATAAGCTCCTCCTCCACCTTCTCCGCGAAGATCTGCTCCACCACTTCGCCCCAGTTGGAGCCCGGCTTGATATGGATGCCGAGGGAATGGGCCTTGGCCGCCGCTTCTTTCGCATCGGGGATGGTGGCGAAATCAACCTTGGTTTTTTCCTGCACCAGCTCGACCATGGTCTTGCGGGTCCAGGGGGCTTTGAAGTCAATCTCGCGCTCGCCGAACTTCACTTTGGTTTCGCCGTTGTGCGTTGCCTTGACAGCGCCTTCGATGATGCGTTCGGTCAGCGCCATCATGTCGTTATAATCGGCATAGGCCTGATAGATTTCGACGGAGGTGAATTCGGGGTTGTGCTTGACGGAAATGCCTTCGTTGCGGAAGCAGCGGTTGATTTCGAACACGCGCTCGAAACCGCCGATCACAAGGCGTTTCAGGTACAATTCCGGCGCGATGCGCAGGAACAGGCGCATATCCAGCGCGTTGTGGTGCGTCGTAAAGGGCTTCGCGTTCGCGCCGCCGGCGATCGGGTGCAGCATGGGGGTTTCGACTTCCATGAACTGCTCGGAGGTCAGCACCTGACGGATAAAGGCGATGATCTGGCTGCGCTTGCGGAAGGTTTCGCGGCTGACCTCGTTCATGATGAGGTCAAGGTAGCGCTGGCGGTACTTGATTTCGGTGTCGTGGATGCCGTGATATTTTTCCGGCAACGGGCGGATGGATTTAGACAGCATCTCGACCTTTTCGGTGTTGATGGTCAGCTCCCCGCGCGGTGTGCGGCGGACGATCCCGGTGACGCCAATGATGTCGCCGATGTCGTAATAGGCCATCTGCGCCAGCAGTTCCGCATCGAGATGTTCTTTGTGCGAGAAAATCTGGATCTTGCCGGTTGAATCGCGAAGGTCGATGAACATGCCCGAATTGCGGTGCGACATGACGCGGCCGGCAACGGAGACTTTTTCCGCCGTCACTTCGCCATTCGCCAGCGCTTCGTATTTTTTCTGCAATTCGCCCGCATGTGCCGTGACATCGAAGCGGTAGGGGAACGGGTTGACGCCGCGCGCCTGCAGGTGCTTCAGGTTTTCGATCTTGGCGTCGATCAGCGCGTTTGAATCGGTTGCCTGTACTTCTGCGGGTGCCTGTTTCGTCATGATCGTTCCTTGTTATTTTTCCAGCACCATATCGTAGTGCGGGATGCCGGCGTCCAGATATTCGCCGCCGCGGGTTTTAAAGCCAAGCTTCTCGTAAAACGGCACGGCCTGCGCCTGCGACGACAGCTTGAAGAGCTGAATATCGCCGCCTTTACCAAGCTCCTGCAAGAGATATTTCATCAGGACGCGGCCGACGCCCTTGTTGCGGAAGTCCTTTAAAACCGCCACGCGCTCGATTTTGGCGGCGGAGCCGAGCAGCCGCACGCGGCAGGTGGCGATGATTTTACCGTCGCTTTTAACGCCGAACTGGCGGGCGGCAGGGTCCTTGCCGTCAATTTCCAGCGCTTCCGGCACATTCTGCTCCCCCACAAAAACCTCGCGGCGGATGGCAAAGCAGCTTTGCAGGTCATCGTCGGCCGTGACGGGGAAACACTTGATCTGCATTTTTGAACCATGGCTCCTGTAAAGCGGAATAAGCCTTGATATTACAGATATTTATGCAAGGCAATCGTTATCTGCCGAAAGCGGCGCGCCGGATGGTTTTACCTTTGGATTTCGGGCTAAATAGGCTAAAACAAAACGAGAACTGCCCTACATCAAGTTGAAGCATGACCGACGCCGTGATCCATCCGGCAGCGCTGCCTGTTCCGGCGGCCCGCCGACTGCTTGTGCCCAAGGCGCCCGTGCTGGCGCTGGCGGGGCATGCGCTGTGGTGCCTGACGCTGGACGGCGAACTGGCGCCGATATCCGATAACGACGCCAGAGCCACTATCGCCGCCCATATGCCGATTGTCTGTAACGGCCCGCAGCTGGCCCAGCGCCTGAAGCTGGACCGCTTCCCCTGCTATGACGTACTGGATCTGTTTGCCTTTATCCACCCCGGCCGTTTCTGCGTACCGACGCC
>JBBQWK010000196.1:0-4274 GCA_038210695.1 Alphaproteobacteria bacterium | reverse complement strand
AACGCCAATGCGGCTTGCGGCCTTCGGCTTCGAATTTTTTCTTCTGTTCTTCGGTCAGCTTCAATGCTTCACGGTCGTAAATCGGCGGCATTTTGAGGGAGAGCTGAACCTTGCGCTTCAGCGCCAATTCCTCTTCCGTCTCGTAACAGGGATAAAGGCGGCCATTCACCTTCAGTTTTTCAATCGTCGTCGCGTATTCGACGCTGCGGTCGCGCTGGCGTGCAAAGCTGTCCCATTTCAGTCCCAGCCATTCAAGACCGGCCATGATATCGTCGACGTTTTCTTCAGTCGAGCGCACGAGATCGGTATCATCAATGCGCAGCATGAAGGTGCCGTTGTTCTTGCGGGCCCAGAGCCAGACAATAAGAGCCGTGCGGGCGCTGCCGACATGGAGCTTTCCGGTGGGGCTGGGGGCAAATCTTCCTGCGACAGTCATTTTGAAGTCCTTTGGCGTTAATTCGGTCAGAAAATATACTATAAAAGCGGCTGAAACCCAAACTGAAGTTAGGTAAACTAAAAGCGGAATATTAACATAATATTAGGGTTTGGGGCCAGCTTGCGGGCGCGTCATAGCTGTGGGGGGAGTAAAGCGGGTAATGCGACCATCCGCCGTTTCAAAACCCGCAGCTTGCAAACGGGTGATCAGGGTATCCGTATCAAGCCGCACGAGAACGGCGAGGTCATCCGTTCTCAATTGCAGAAAATCGGACGGCTTCAGCTTGAACATCTCATCAAGCTCCTTCGCCCAGTTTTTGGGTTCGGTGTAACCGCCAAAGATGATGATATCGAGCGCGGCGCCCGCATAAGCAGTCATGACAATGCGCGCGGCTTCGGCATCGGGCACTTTCGGGAATTCGCGCTCGAATTTCGTGGCGATAGCCGGCAGATATTTGGTCATGCGGAAATAGCGGAACCAGTCTTCCTGATCGCTGTAATCTTCTGGCAGGCTATCCAGCATTGCCGACCTTCCGCCGCGCGGCATCGAGGCTGACGATTTTCGGGGCCTTGCCTTCATCGGGATGGCCGGTGACCATGCCGTTTTCAACGGTGTAGGAGAAAGCGCGGAACATGTCTTCCACATCGCGCAGGTCGCGCTCCATGATATCGGCAATGACTTGCGTCGTGACGTTGACGAGATGATGCGGGCGGAGGCCAAAGGTTGAATACAGGTAATCGCGGAAATTGAAATCAGTATCCTGCTCTTTCGCGGCGGTGCTTAACGACAAAGCTGCCGACAGCTCCGCGCGCACGACGACAGGATAAAATTCATCCAGCGTGTGTGCGTGGATGGCTTCGGAAAAGACTTTCTTGAAGGCTTTGGGCTCCGAAATCATCTTCCGGTAGATTCCTTGCGCCTTGATGATGTTATCAAAAGTTTCGAACATGCCCCTGAAACTCCCCTGTTTCGTTAGCTGTTTTTTGTGATGAGGTCGGTAAACTTGTTGGTGATCGGATATCGGCGGTCGCGGCCGAAAGCTTTGCGGCTGATTTTGACGCCGGGGCTGGCCTGCCGGCGCTTATATTCAGCGCGGTCGAGCAGTTTCCAGACTTTGTTGACGTCTTCTTCCGAATGGCCTTTGGCGACAATTTCGTCGACGTTCATTTCTTTTTCGACGAGGCAAAGCAAAATATCATCCAGCACCGCATAGGGCGGCAGATTATCTTCATCTTTCTGGCCGTGCGCCAGCTCGGCGGAGGGCGGCTTGGTAATAATACGCTCGGGAATAACCATGCCGGCAGGGCCTTTGGCGTTTTTCGGCTGGTTTGTGTTGCGCCAGTTGGCCAGTTCGAAGACGGTTGTTTTATAAACGTCCTTCAGAACGTTGAACCCACCGCACATATCGCCGTACAGTGTGGCATAGCCGACGGACATTTCAGATTTATTGCCAGTCGACAAAACCATCTCGCCGCCGGTGTTTGACATCGCCATCAGCAGCATGCCCCGCGTGCGGGCTTGGATGTTCTCCGCCGTGATGCCGCTGGTGCCGCCGAGCATGCCATCGAAAGCCTTCATTGAAGGTTCGATGGAAATAGAACCATGACTCATACCCAGAAGCTTACTGCAGGCCTCGGCGTCTTCAAGGCTTTCCTTTGAGGTAAAGGGCGAGGGCATCATGTAGCCGCGCACGCGCGACGCACCAAGGGCATCTACCGCAATGGCGGCGGACAAGGCAGAGTCAATCCCGCCGGACATGCCGAGCAGTACGCCCGGGAACGCGTTTTTACCGACGTAATCGCGTAGTCCCAGCATCAGGGTCTGGTAAATCGCTTCGGGACCGGAAAAAAGGTCGTGCGATGTTTCGCAGGATTTGCAATTCCAGATACGGTCGACGCCCTGTTCCCAGATGGTTGTGCTGATGTATTCTTCATGGCTTGGCAGCTGCGAGAGCACTTTGCCTTTTTGATCCATGACGAATGATGCGCCGTCAAAAACCAGCTCGTCCTGTCCCCCCACCTGATTGATGTAAAGCAGGGGCAGGCCGCTTTCCTGAACGCGGGCTTTTGCGTGGCTGAAGCGGGTGTGGATTTTTTCAATTTCGAAAGGGCTGCCGTTGGGGATAACCAGAATTTCTGCCTCGGCCTTGCGTAGATGCGCGGTGACAGCGGGGTGCCACATATCTTCGCAGGTGAGGATGCCGAGACGCGCGCCCTTGAAATCGACGGGCTGCGGCAGTTCGCCAGAGGCGAACAAGCGCACTTCGTCAAACACGCCGGTATTCGGCAGCTCATGTTTATAGCGCTTGGCGACAATCTTGCCGTCATGGATCAGTAGCGCGGCGTTGAAGACTTTGCCGCGGTCGCGCCACGGCGCGCTGACAAGAATGCCGGCGCCGCTGTCATCAATCTGCGCTGCGAGGCCTTCAATGCCCTTAATGACGTGATCGATGAAGAAGGGCTTCAAAGTCAGGTCATCGGTCGGGTAGGCGGTGACAACCATTTCCGCAAAGGCGATAAGGTCGGCGGTCGATTTATACTTGTGATATACCTCGAGTATTTTTTGAATATTGCCGGCGATATCACCAACCGTGGGGTTTAACTGGGCCATGGTGATGGTGAAATGCTTCGGCATATTTTTAAACCTTCAACATTTCGGCGTCATCCGCTTCGGCGCGGCGGCGTTTATAGTGAATGGATAATTCATCCGCAATCAGGAACGCAAGCTCGAGCGCCTGCGACGCATTAAGGCGCGGGTCGCAGTGGGTGTGGTAGCGCTCTGCCAGCGTATCGTCCGTTACGTTATAGGCGCCGCCAACGCATTCGGTCACGTCCTGTCCCGTGAGCTCAAAGTGTACGCCGCCGGGGTAGGAACCTTCGGCGTAGTGAATGTCGAAAAACTGGCGCACTTCCGAGAGAATATTGCCGAACTCGCGTGTCTTATAGCCGCTGGTCGCCGTGCGCGTATTGCCGTGCATCGGGTCGCAGCACCAGGTGACGATGCGGCCTTCTGCCTGGATTGCCTTGATGAGCGTGGGCAAATGCTTGGCAACTTTGTCCTGCCCCATACGGCTGATGAGCGTGATGCGGCCGGCTTCGTTATCAGGGTTCAGAACGTCAATCAGGCGCAACATATCGTCGGTCGACAGGCTCGGGCCGCATTTGAAGGCGATGGGGTTTTTGACACCGCGCAGGAATTCAACATGCGCACCGTCCGGCTGGCGGGTGCGGTCGCCGATCCACAGGAAGTGGGCGGAAACGTCGTACCAGTCGCCCGTCGTGCTGTCGACGCGGGTCAGGGCCTGTTCATAGGGAAGCAGCAGCGCCTCATGCGAGGTGTAGAAATCGACCTCACGGATCTGCGGCGAATTTTCGGAGGTGATGCCGGCCGCCGCCATAAACGCGAGGGCGTGATCAAGCCTGTCCGTCACTTCGCGGTAGCGGTCGGCGAGCGGGTGATTTTTAATAAAATCCAGCGTCCATTTGTTGACGCGGTGCAGGTCGGCGTAACCGCCGCTGGCGAAAGCGCGTACAAGGTTCAACGTCGCGGCAGATTGGTTGTAAGCCTGAATGATGCGCTTCGGATCGCAGCGGCGGGATTCCGGCGTGAATTCGGAGCCATTGATGATGTCGCCCTTGTAGCTCGGCAGTGTAATGCCGTTCTTGGTTTCATTGCCATCCGTGCGCGGCTTGGCGAACTGGCCGGCTATGCGGCCGACTTTGACCACCGGCATTGCCGCGGCGAAAGTCATGATCACAGCCATCTGCAGAATGACGCGGAAGGTGTCGCGGATGTTGCGCGGATGGAATTCGGCAAAGCTTTCGGCGCAGTCGCCGCC
>JBBQWK010000195.1:0-4286 GCA_038210695.1 Alphaproteobacteria bacterium | reverse complement strand
TTCTTTTTCCGCAACGGGCAGAACTTTGGCAACCGCGCCTATTTCCCGCGCCATGAAAAGGACGAAAAACCGGAAGATATTCTTTCCGCCTTTATCGCCCAGTTTTATTCCGCACGCCCGGTGCCGAAGGAAATTGTCGTCAATCAGGCCGTGACCGACCGCGCGATTATCGAGGATGCCTTGCGCACGCGCATGGGCCATAAGGTGGAAATTTTTATTCCCGTGCGCGGTCCACGCAAGGAAATGATCCGCATGGCGCAGAAAAACGCCAAGGAAGCCCTCGACCGCCGAAGGGTCGCAGAATCATCCGCCGAGCTTATCTTCGAGAAACTGGCGGAGCTGTTCGGTCTTGAAGATACGCCCGAGCGGCTCGAGGTTTACGATAACAGCCATATCTCCGGCAGCCATGCCGTGGGCGCCATGGTGGTGGCGACGACGGAAGGCTTCCAGAAAAATTCCTACCGCAAGTTCAACATGAAGTAAGACCACCCCGCCGGTGACGATTACGGCATGATGCGCGAGATGCTGACCCGCCGCTTTAAATCGCTGCTGAAGGAAGAAGCGGAAGGCAACATCGCCAACTGGCCGGATATCATGTTTATCGATGGCGGACAGGGGCAGCTTAGCTCCGTCCTGCAGGTGATGCAGGAATTGGGCGTGACGGGCGTGACTGTCGTCGGTATCGCCAAGGGACCCGATCGCAATGCGGGGCGGGAGCGGTTTTTCATGCCGGGGCGCGAGCCTTTCAGTTTGGAGCCCGCAGACCCTGTTCTTTATTACCTGCAGCGCATCCGCGACGAAGTGCATCGATTCGCCATAACCACGCACCGCGCCAAACGCTCCAAGGCCATCTCACAAAACCCGCTGGATCAGGTGCCGGGTATTGGCGTCAAGCGCAAGAAGGCGCTCCTCATCCACTTCGGCTCGGCAAAAGCAGTTGCAGAAGCAGGGGTAGCTGATTTACAAAAGGTGGCTGGCATCAGCAAGGCCGTGGCGGAGCGTATTTACGGCTTCTTCCACGAGAAAGAGGATTAAATGCAGTTTCCCAAGTTGCAGTACCCGAAAGGCGTCTACAGCATTCCGAACCTGCTTTGCTATTTCCGCGTTCTCTACATGCCGGTCATGGTGCTGCTGTTCTACTTCGACCGCAGCTGGCAGGCACAGGGTATTTCCTGGCCCGCCTGGACGAACTGTATTCTCTTTGGCCTTGCCGGCCTTTCCGACTTTCTCGACGGCAAAATCGCCCGCGCGCTGGGGCAGACAACGCTGCTCGGAAAATTCCTTGATTCATCGACCGACAAAATGCTCGTCGGTTGCGCCATCATGTGCCTTGTCGCGTTTCAGCGGCTCGACCAGATCTGGATTTTGCCGGCCATCATCATCTTCAACCGCGAAATCCTGATTGCCGGCGTGCGCGAATTCATGGCGCTTTATAACGTCATCGTCCATATTTCGTGGATGGGTAAATGGAAACTGACGCTGCAAATGCTGGCCATCGGCTTCCTGATCGCTGGTGATTACGGCGATGCCGTGGTGCCGCATTGCATGGCGATTGGCAAAACCATCTTCCTCGCCGCTACCATTCTGACCGTCTGGTCGGGCTGGGAGTATATGCGCGAGGCGTGGAAAACCATCCAGCGTCTTGACGCGGAAGGCCGCACCTAATTTATCAGGTTGATATAACAGCGCCTTCGGCAGCGGCGGGCCGCGGCTTCTTGCTGCGTGTTTCGCTCAACACCAGATAAAGCCCGAGGCCGACAATCAGCACAGCGCCAATAACTGTACGCGGCTGTGGAACTTCAGCGAAAATAAAATAGCCCAGCAGCGCGCCCCAGACGATTTGGGTGTAATGGAACGGCGCCACCACGGCGGCGGAAGGCGCGTTCTGGAAGGCATATGCGATGCAGTTGACGCTGATGGCACCCAGAATACCCATCATCGCGAACAAGCCCCATTCATAAGGCGTCGGCATGATGAAGTGCGACGGCAGGAAAGGCGCGGAAACGCAGATGCTGGTGAGGGAACCCATAACGATGATCATGGTGCGGCTGTCCTTCGGCCCCAAGTAACGCATGATGACCATGGAGCAGGAATAAAGGAACGCGCCGATCAAAACGTAGAGCGAATACTGGTCAAGCATGCCGCTGCCCGGCGGGTAGATGCCCATGATGACGGCAAAGCCGGCGATGATGACGGCAATTTTCTTTTTCTCCAGCTTCTCGCGCAGGAACAGCGCCGCCAGCAACGCCACCCAGAAGGGTGAGGTAAAGACGAGGGTGTAAAACCGCGTCAGCGTAATATGCGGCATGGCTGCGGTATTCAGCAGCGAAACACAAATAGAAAGCCCTGCCCGCGCCATAACGCCAACAGGATTTTTCATGCGGAAAGCTTTTTTGCCTTCCTTTACCCAGCCCGAAAGACACATACAGGTAATAATGACGCAGCAGTTGGTGACGATGATCTGCGAAAAGTGGAAACCGCGAAGGGTGAGCATTTTCAAAGCGGCGTCGCCGATGTTGAAATAGGCATAGGCAACAGCCGTCAGCATCATCGCAATCAGCGTGTTGCGGCGCTGCCCGTCCATTACCGTTTGCGGCGGCGTGAACAGCGGGGCATCGGCCTTGGCCTGCAGCAACGTCATTTTGTTTTTTTCTTCTTCGCGGGTTTGGTGTTTTTAGGGCCGTGGCCGACTTCAGCCAGATTTTCGGGCCCGAAGGAATGGGGCAGCAGATCGGCAAACTTATGCACCATGCCAAGCGTGCCGTCTTTCCACATAGAATAGACAGCCGTGTCCTTATCCGCAAATTCGCGGATGCGCTGGCGGCAGTCACCACAAGGCGTGCAAAGGTATTGCATCGCGGGGCCGATGACGACGACGGTTTTAATGCTGCGCTCCCCTGCCGTTACCATGGCGGAAATGGCCGATGCTTCGCCGCAGACGCCTTTGTAATGCGCGATTTCAACATTGGCGCCGGCATAAACTTTGCCGCTGCCTGAGACGATGGCGACGCCGACCGGATGATCCGAATAGGGGCAATAGGCGTTATCGCGCGCCTTGGTCGCAACGGCGGTGAGCTTCTTTAAAATTTTTACATCCAGCTTTTTCATGCCGCGATCCGGAGGCGGATAAGATCACCCTGCTTGGCGGCGTTTTCTGACAGCTGCATGGCGGCAGCCAGCGTCTTTGCCATCTGCTGCCAGCTGGCGTCATCGCGGGCGTGGATGGTGGCCAGCGGCTTGCCGCCCTGCCCTGCTTCCTCGCCGATCTGCGCGACTTGGGTCAAACCTACCGCATGATCGATCGTATCCGTCGGCCTTGCGCGGCCGCCGCCCATTTCGACGATGCCGATACCGATGGCGCGGGCGTCAATCGCTGTGACGCGCGCAGGCTTGGCGGGGAAATAATCCTTCACCACAGACGCAGCTTTCAGGTATTTGGCAGGTTTGTCCATCAAATCGGCGGGGCCGCCGAGGTCTGTTACCATGCGGGCGAAATGTTCCGCCGCCTTGCCGTTTTTGATGACTGTTGCGATTTTTTCGCGGGCATCTGGAATGTCTTTTGCAAGCTTGCCGAGCACCAGCAGCTCCGCCGTCAGCGATACGTTGACTTCATGCAGGCGCGGGTCGATATGCGCGCCCTTCAGGTAATCAATCGCTTCCACAACTTCAAGCGCATTGCCGGCAGTGCGGCCCAGCACCTGGTTCATATCTGTCAGCAGGCCCACAGTCGGCAGGCCCGCGCCATTGGCGACGGAAACAATACTCGTCGCAAGCGCCTTGGCATCGTCATATTTCTGCATGAAAGCGCCGGTGCCGAATTTCACATCCATGACAAGACCATCAAGCCCCGCCGCGAGTTTTTTCGACAGGATGGAGGCAGTGATAAGGTCGAGCGATTCAACGGTGCCCGTCACATCGCGCACGGCGTACATGGCGCGGTCGGCGGGGGCAAGGTCGGGCGTGGCGCCGATAATGGCGCAGCCAGCGCTGCGCACGGTTTTGCGGAACAACGCAACATCTGGTTGTGATTGGTACCCCGGTATCGCATCCATTTTATCGAGCGTGCCGCCGGTATGGCCAAGGCCGCGGCCGGACAGCATAGGCACAAAGCCGCCCAGTGCCGCCACAATCGGCGCCAGCATCAGTGAAACTTTATCGCCAATGCCACCGGTTGAATGTTTATCAAGGATGGGGCCCGGCAAATTTTCCGACTTCCAGTTCATGACGGTGCCGGAGCGCGCCATGGCGAGGGTCAGCGCCACGCGCTCGTCCATCTCCATGCCCTT
>JBBQWK010000194.1:0-4307 GCA_038210695.1 Alphaproteobacteria bacterium | reverse complement strand
GGCGTCCGGATGATAAAAAAGAATGCCACAAAGGTGACCAGCACCAGCAGCAACATACTACTAATGCGTCCCGTGACATGGATGTCGATAATTGCCGATGCTGCAAACAAGGCGTAGATGGCGGCGCCAAGAACGTTTCCGATGCGCTCCATAGACTTGACGGCGAATTCACGGGAGGGATGATTCAAGGGGTGTGGTTCCTGAGGGTCTATTCGGCTGTGGATCAATAAGTCATTCAATTTTCTGCCGATACTTAAGGCATCCTAGCCTCTGGCCTAACCTCTTTCCACAGCGAAGAGTTCAAAAGCCTTGGTTCATGGCGCCGCAAGCTAAAATTCCCATAATTATTTGTATTATCGGGTATTGACCGCGCCTATAGGGCGCGTTATTGAAACAGACTTCAAATTTTACAGATAGCGGAGCAGCAAGCCGTGACAGCTTTCCTGAAACCAGGCCTTGGCGCCTTCGCGCGAATTTTTGCGCGGGCGACAGATGTTGATAATGAACAAGCAGTGCCCGTGGCCGCCACCTCCGCCAATCCGGAAAAATCCGGAGCGCCGCCCTGCCACAATGACGGCCGCGAATATCCCGCGCCCTGCGACCACTGGTAAATTTTAATGCTCGCCGAATATTCCTTTTTCCGCTGCGAAGGCAAGTCGCTCACCCTGATGGAGGTGATGATGGACGCGCGTGCGGAGCTGGAAGATTTAAAGACAAGGCTGGCGAAGCGATACGATGCCGGCACGATCATGGGCGGCTGGGATGAAAAGCAGCAACGCTTCCGCCTGACCGCCTTCGTTTTCGAGCCGCCCGCAGAATGCCCCGCCGACTGGGATGTCAACAACCGCCAGATGAGCAATGACGGCAAGACGCGCGTGGCGACCTTCGCCAGCCCTGCACCCGGCAGCAAAGACTATTTCAACACGCTCGCCTACCTGGGGCTCATGGAGCGCGCGGCGAAAAACACGCGGCTTGAACATATCTTCCAGTGCGGCGAGATGACGTATAAATCGCTGCCCGCCGGCAGCTACAGCAATTCATTCGTGCAATTCCACACCCTTCGGGACGTCGCCTTCCCCAAGCCCGAAGGTAATTTAAAGGACGGACGTTTCATGACCTATTCAAATTCGCCTGTAAACAGCAACGACCTGCTCTGCCACATGAACATCGGCGGCGACTGGTATGTGCGAGTGCCGAACATTGCCGGCACGGAAGACCCCCAGTTCACGCCGCCGGATGCCGTGCGCATGGATTATCAGGATATGCTGCGGCTCGATAACGGCGAAAAGCTGGAGCGCTTCAACCAATTGCGCGCGTCAAGCTTCGGCAGACCGCTTCCCTGATTACGCTACCTTAAAACGGCAAGGCCACTTTGTCGGCAACGCCAAGGCACCACAAAATCGTCAGCGCAATGCCGTTGGCGGCAAGGTACATGCGCAACAGTATCGACCGTTCACGGAAAATCGCGGCATAACAAATGCCAAGACCCACCAATACAAAAGGCAGCAGCCAATTAAAGGTGATGTCTGGGAAGTAGCGCCGCAGCGCGTCCGTCATGATATATGTCATGACCATGGCGATGGAGCCGAGCAGCGCCGGCGTTGTGAAGGCGCCAAGGGCACTGCTGTAAGGCTCCAGCAACACGGTCGCCAGCAGGTTCATCGTCATCATAATCAGAATGCCCAGCATCCAGAAGCCGGGGTTTGCCCAATCGAAGGTCCATTGCAGCAGTACGATGGAGGCAAGCAGGGCAGGCGCGGCAATGGCCAAGCTGACCATGAAAGGCCCCAGCCGCTCCATTCTATCGAGAGCCTCATCGCCTGAGCCCTCTGTCCTTGCTGTCTGATAGTTCATAACCGAATCTAGCCTGAAATACTGGTTAACCTATGCTTTCATGCTAACAAGACAGGCTGAAAAAAGGCCTAATTAACCAAAGCATTTCAATGAAATTTGGGAAACATTTTAGGGAGTTTTTAGGGAAGGGGCAGGGCCTGTATATGCGACAGGATAATGCCTGCCGCCTCTCGCGCGGTTAAAGCGGTCGTATCAAGCGTCAGTTCAGCGGGCAGGCCCGTGAGAAGGACGGTTTTTTCGGCATAGCGGGCGGGGGCTTCGGCATTGGTTTCCTTCATGCGGGCATTCCGGTCGGCAGCGGTAATGCGGCGTGTGTGCTCCGCCACATCTTTCAGAACCAGCCGCACCGGAACATACCTGCCGCCCCGCGCAGCTGCCACCGCGGCCATTTCCGTCATATGCTGGCGGTCATCGGCATCGTGCTCGAATAGGGCATTCGTCAGGATGAAGTTGAACTCCTTGGGTGCCAAACGCTTCATGGTGTCCGCCACGGCATCCCAGATCAGGCCGATGTTGTCCCAGACGCCTTCCGGCAGCTTGGTCTTGCCGTCCAGCCGCAGCAGGCTGAAGACGGGGTTGTTGATGAGGTGATTGTCGACAAGGCGCATTTCCGCGCCCGCGGCTTTGCCCAGCTGCACCAATTCTTGCGCGACCGTATATTTACCGGTGCCGGGCGCGCCCAGCAGGTGAATAACAGTGTTCTCCAGAATGACCGCCACCGGTTACTTACCGGTGCGGATCAATTCATAGAGCGCGACAGCTGCGGCGTTCGAGACGTTGAGGCTGGCAATGGGGCCGGAGGTCGGCAGTTTCGCCAGTTCATCGCAATTCTCGGATACCAGACGGCGGAGGCCTTCGCCTTCCGCGCCCAGAACCAGCGCGACTTTGCCCGACAGGTTCAGCTCGGCGATGGAGCGCTTGCCGCGCTCGTCAAGGCCGATGCAGAAGAAGCCGGCTTCCTTCAGCTGCTCCAGCGCCCGCGACAGGTTGGTCTCGCGGATGACGGGGCAGTGCTCCACCGCGCCGGAAGCGGCTTTCGCAAGCGTACCGGTGATTTCCGGTGCATGCAGCTTCTGGACGATGATGGCGCTGGCGCCAAAGGCGACAGCGGTGCGGATGATGGCGCCGACGTTGTGCGGATCGGTCACCTGGTCGAGGACAAGGATTTTCGCATTCTCGCCGACGGCGTTCAGCACATCCGGCAGGAACATTTCTTCCAGCGGCTGGACATCCAGCAACACGCCCTGGTGCACGGCGTCGCGCGGCAGCAGGCGCTCGAGGTCGAAACCGTCGACCATCTGCGGCTGCGGCAGCTTCAGGCCTTCGCCTTGTGCCGCTTCATAGGTTTCGCGGATGCTTTCAAAACCGCTGTCCGTCGCCAGCAGGCGCTGGATCAGGCGTTTCGGGTTCTGCAGCGCCTCTTTCACCGCGTGAATGCCGTACAGGAAGGCCGAAGACGGCGCGCCGAAGCTGGCGCGTTCCGACTTCAGGCGGTTGCGCGTATCCGACGATTTTTCGCGTGTCTCGAACTCGGCCACATCCATACCCGCATCATCGAAGCTGGCGTTGGCGCGGGGGCGGAAGGCAGGTTTTTTGCCTTCGGTCGGATCGCGGCGATAGGTTTTTTGCGTGTCAAAACGGCTCTGGCGCGGGCGCTCCTCGCGCTCGCCTTCGCGTTTCTTGAAGGGGCGGTCGCCGCCTGCACGGGGGGCAGAATCGCGATCACCGAATTCACGTTTTTTGAAAGGACGGTCGCCGGTCGGACGATCGCCGCGGGGGCGGTCACCGAACTCGCGTTTTTGATAGGGGCGGTCGCCAGAGGGACGGTCGCCACGGGGACGATCACCGAACTCGCGTTTTTGATACGGACGGTCGCCAGCGGGACGGTCGCCACGGGGACGATCACCGAACTCGCGTTTTTGATACGGACGGTCGCCAGCGGGGCGGTCACCGAATTCACGTTTTTTATAAGGACGGTCGCCGCCAGCAGGACGATCACCGAACTCGCGCTTTTTATAGGGACGGTCGCCGCCTGCGGGGCGATCACCGAACTCGCGTTTTTTGTAGGGACGGTCGCCGCCGGAAGGACGGTCACCAAATTCACGTTTCTTGTAAGGACGGTCGCTGCCACCACTGCGGGGCGCGCCTCTATCTCCCTCAAAACGTTTGCCAAAGCCTCCACCGGATCCACCGCCGGGAGGACGGCCGCGGCCTTTGCCGCCACCGCCAAATGATTTCGATTTCTTCTGGAATTTATCGCCGTTATCTGACATATTTTTCATTCTTTCGTTGACAATCGCGGCCAAGTTACCTTAATTATGCTGCAAGCGAAAGCTTTTCTTGAAAAACATATGTTTATCAAGGTGTGGAGGGGTGGCCGAGTGGTCAATGGCAGCAGACTGTAAATCTGCCCTCTTACGAGTTCGAAGGTTCAAATCCTTCCCCCTCCACCA
>JBBQWK010000193.1:0-4321 GCA_038210695.1 Alphaproteobacteria bacterium | reverse complement strand
TGCGGTCGAGCGATTTGGGCGGCTGGGCGAGGAAAAATTTATGCGCCAATAATTGCTTCAGAATATTTTCATCAACCTTGCCGCGCGCGGCGGTTTTTCCGCCGGCGTCATATTTCTGGCCGCCGCGCTTCAGCATCCAGTCATCCAGCAACGCGTTGCCGGGGCCGGTATCAAAGGCAATCACCTCGCCCATCGCGCCGACGAAAGTCACATTGGCAACGCCGCCGATGTTAAGGAACGCGACGGGCTTTTGTTTGTCATGCGCCAGCGCCTGATGATAGACCGGCACAAGGGGCGCGCCCTGCCCGCCAGCCTTAACATCTGCCGTGCGGAAATCATTCACCACCGGAATGCCGGTGAGCTTCGCCAGCAGCGCGCCATCACCCAGCTGACAGGTGTATTTTTTCTCCGGCGCATGGGCGATGGTCTGTCCGTGAAAACCGATAAGGTCGATGTCTTTAGCGTCAAGGCTCAATTTGGCCAGCAGCTCCTTCACAGCATCCGCATGCGCCACCGTCAAATCCCACTCGACCTCTTTCACCAACCGCGATTTGTCGATGTCGACATTCAGGCAGGCGCGGATGCGGGCGCGGAGGCCATCGTCGTAAGGCACGGTCAAAAAGCCCTGACGGGTGATGAAGCCTTCGCCATCGGTCGTGATGAGGGCTGCGTCAATACCATCCAGCGAGGTGCCGCTCATGAGGCCTATGACCTTAAAATTCTTCATTTTTCCGCTTCCGCTTTCATTTTCGGGTATCTCTATATATAGTATCGCGCATTGTAATGGCAGGCAAGTTTCGAGGGACAGATGGGCGCGGAATTCATTAAAATCATGCAGGAACGCGGCTTCCTGCACCAGTGCACCGATATTGAAGGGCTTGAAAAACGCCTCTCCGCCGGCGTTGTTACCTGCTACACGGGCTATGATGCGACGGCAAAAAGCCTGCACGTCGGCAGCCTGCTTTCTATCATGATGATGCGCTGGTTCCAGAAATGCGGCCACCGCCCCATCATCCTGATGGGTGGCGGCACGACCAAAGTCGGCGATCCTTCCGGCAAGGACGAAAGCCGCAAGATGCTGACAGATGCGGATATTGATTCCAACATCGCTGGTATCCGCGAAGTGTTTTCGCGCTTCATCACCTTCGGCAACGGCAAGACTGATGCCGTGATGACGAATAACGCGACATGGCTGGAAAAAATCAATTATATCGATTTCCTGCGCGACTTCGGCCGCCATTTCACCATCAACCGCATGATGACCTTTGACAGCGTGAAGACAAGGCTCGAGCGCGAACAGCCGCTGACTTTCCTCGAATTCAATTACATGATTTTGCAGGCCTATGACTTTCTGGAGCTGAACCGCAGCCACGACTGCACGTTGCAGTTCGGCGGTTCCGACCAGTGGGGCAACATTGTGAACGGCGTCGAGCTGTCGCGCCGCGTCGACCAGAAGGAAGTCTTCGGCTTTACTTGCCCGCTGCTCACCACCTCATCTGGCGCGAAGATGGGCAAAACCGCCTCCGGCGCTGTCTGGCTGAATGCCGATATGCTGTCGCCGTATGACTATTACCAGTTCTGGCGCAACACCGAAGATGCGGATGTGACGCGCATGCTGAAATACTTCACCGAATTGCCGATGGATGAAATCGCCAAGCTTGATGCCCTGAAGGGCAGCGAGATTAACGAGGCGAAAAAGGTGCTGGCCTTTGAAGCGACCCGCATGTGCCATGGCGAAAAAATCGCATATGAAGCCGCCGAAACCGCCCGCAAAACCTTTGAAGACGGCGCGGCGGCCACGGGCCTGCCCACCATTTCCCTGCCGCGCGCCAAACTGGCGGAGGGTATTCCCGTTTTCGTGCTGTTCAAGGACGCAGGTCTGGCGGCATCCGGCGGCGAGGCGCGGCGGCTGATTGCCGGCGGCGGCGCGCGCGTGAATGATGAAAAGGTGGAAAGCGATACGCGGGTTATTTCGCTGGCTGATTTGTCGGCTGAAAAATCGATCAAGCTGTCGGCGGGTAAAAAGAAGCACGCGCTTGTCGTCGTTGCAGATTAATTTTCGAAGAATATCTTGCGCAGGATGCCGGGCGCCAGCACCGATAGCGGGTTGACCGTGACATCCGGCTGGCTTTTCGGCCCCGTGACCGTATAGGTCGCCGCAATAATCCCCTCGCCGCCCGCTGTCAGCACCGTGCCGATGATGGGAATGATATTGAGGAATTTGTTGAGGTCGGACACCGGCACAATCGTGCCGTGCAGATCGTAGACATTTTTCCAGTTGTCGATTTTACCCTCAAAGCTCAAGCCCAAAGATGCGCCGGACGTCTGGCCGTTTTTGAGGGAGAGCAGGCGCACATTCGCCGTCTGCGTCGGCGGGCCTTTATCAATCCAGGCAAAATCAACCCGGGCTTTTTTAAACGACAGGCCTTCACCATTCAAAAGGCCGATAATGCCAGGCAGCGACATGGCGTTGACAAGTTTTGCCACGACAGGCGCGTCATTCATCTTGAAATCGGTCAGTATCGCTGTACCCGCCATATCGCGCGGCCCCGTGGGGCGCGGCCTGCCATCAATTGTCAGCCGCCCGCCGCGGATGGACTTGCTGATGCCAAGCGCCGCCAATGCCTCGCCCGCATTCTCCGCGACGAATTTAAGGCTGTGGCCCTTGCCGAGCGGCACGTACACGACGGAAAGTTTTTTCTTGCCCGAGGTAGCTTCAAGATCCAGCTGGTCAAGCCGGCCCCAGCTTGTGCGCGCCAGGCTGGCGGTCACATTTTCAAGCGCCCTGTCCTGCCCCGTGATCAGTTTTTTGACGTTCAGCGTCATGCGCAACGGTGCCACTTGCTTTGCTGCTTCCGCATCGCTCTGCGGCGTATTATCTGCCGGCTTGAACAACGATGATGCATCCAGCTGGCTGCCCGACACCTTGACGATATAACCGTCCTTGCCCTTGTTCTCGATATCCGCCGCGACGGATGTCTGACCGAAGGCTATTTCCCGTAGGTGCGCGTTTTGCAATCCGGCGTTTTCGGCGAAATCGAGATCGCCGCGTACAGTCATGCCGGGCGCCTTTAGCTCGAGGCCGGTAAGCTGCTGCACATGATTGTTTTTGAGCGAGAGCGAAAGATTTACCATGCCCTCCCGCCCTTCTTCCTTCACATAGCCAAGCGGCCCCATGGTGAAGCCAAGCGTTTTGACGCTGCCCTGCAAAGCGAGTACTGCGGATTTATCGGGCTTTTGCGTATAGACAATTTTTGCCGGTAGCGTGCCTGTGACGCGCAGATCATCCGGCACACCAAATTTTTTCAAGGCGGTGGCATCCAGCGGCAGCTCGGCGGTCAGGTGTGTGGCGACGGCGGCATCCGCGGCAAAATATTTGCGCCAGTCAAAGTCAACCGGCATGCCGTCCAGCTTGCCCTTGCCCTTTACATCTAGGCTGTCGTTATCGAGTGTCAGCGCCATCGGCCCGCCGGAAAGGTCCATACCGGCGGCAACATGGCGCAGCATCACATCATCCAGCTTCCCATCGACGCCGAAGGTGACTTCGTGAATGGTCAGTCCCTTGTGGATGGGGAACTTGAATTCCAGCTGCGCCTCTGCCTTGCCGGCAACGTCAGCAATATCAAGCCCCAGCTTAGTCGGGTATTTCAGCGGTTCGGAGTCAACCACCTCAAGGGCGGATTTCAACGGCCCTTTGACGTTAAGGTGGATATCGATTTCTGCCGGCGTCATCGCCGTTTTGTCGAGACCGGTGATGGCAACTCTCGACTTGCCGGCGGCAAGGTCGCCCAGCTTGCCGCCTTTGAGGGCGATGTTGAAATTGGCGCGGTCATAGGTGGCCGTGCCGGAAACATCCTCCACCACCGGCAGTGGCGGCAGGTAATTGACTGTGACGCCGTTGAAATCAATTTTACCGCTGATTTTACTCTCCACGAAATGATGCTCGGCGGTGGGGTCATAAACGCCTTCAAGGTCAACGGTGGCTGTCGTCGCCGTGCCTTTCGAGAGATGCTTTACCACCCAGTCGCGCGGGCCAGGGGTGAGCGGTTGTGGCCAGTACGTCTGCAGCCAGTCGATGGGCATATTCAGCATCGTGCCGACGAAGGCAATGTTGCGGGCAGTGCCGTTATTCTCGATCTTCAGTCCGGCGTTGATGGACGGGCCGCCCATATCGAGCTTCAGCTGGTCGACAAGCGTGATGCCGTTTTTGGAATCAACTTTGCCGCGCAGGAACAGGCTTTTGACAGTGATCGGCTGCGGAAACAGGTCAAGCGCGTTAAAGGTGCCTGCCTCCCCGCCCATAGTAAACCGCAGTTCCTCC
>JBBQWK010000192.1:0-4343 GCA_038210695.1 Alphaproteobacteria bacterium | reverse complement strand
TATTTGGTGGAGCGGTTGAGAGATGCTTTTTCCGTCAGCTGGCAGGCCAGCGAGGAGGTGTTGATCCAGCGCCATTCGCAATCGACTTCCGGCGAAATGGTGACGGGAATTTCTTCCTTCGTGCGTTCCATTTTGCCCAGCGGCACCACGGGGCGGTTAAAGGTGAAAACGATCTGGCGTTCCGATGCCACATCCTCCCCCGTCGGCGTCACGCGGATAACGCGGAGGTCTTTCTGCTCGGCCGCCTTGGCGGAGTCATATGCCGCATGTGCAGCCCCCCCGTTGAATGAAAAAAGGGCGACCGCCAAAACCAGCAACAACTTGCGCATCATTCGCTCCGCGAAACAGCTTTTGAAAAAAATCTTCTGGAAGAAGTGTCCACTATAATGATGAAAAAGACATAAATACCAGCGGGAAAATATGTTCTTGCTATATTTGGCATAAGGAATTATTTTTTCGCCATGCAAGACCAGACCGAACCCAAAACCCCGTCCTTCAAGGCACTTCTTGACCAGGTGTTTCTAGAGCACCCGCGTCAGGCAGGCGAAACCTATTGGCAGCACTTCAAATTTACCATCTCCATGTCCTGCCGCCTTGGCCTGTGCTGCGCCGCCCTGCTCGTCCACGGCCTTGTGCCCAGCCTTTTCGTGCATACCACCAGCAACAAGATGAAAAAGGCCAATGCCATCCTGCGCGCCCGCGCCGACAAGACGATGGAAGCCGCGCAAGATAGTAACTGGATTATCTAGCTTTTAGACATTTCCTGCCCTTCGCGGAGTATTGACACCTTCCATGACCCATGGTCGTTTAGGGCAACTTTATTATTGTACGTTATGCAAACAAGGCCCCTGACCATCCGGCAGGCATGCCCGCATAATTTTGTTTATTTTCAATGGAGATTCCCATGTCCGACCCCGATAAAAAACCTGAAAGGGTTGAGCCCGCGTTTGTAGGCGCAGCGCCTGCCGACGAAAAAGCCGCTCCCGCCGTGACCAACACCAGCCTCGCAGACCCCGCCAATACCAACACCGCCCCCGAAGTCGAAGCCCCCTCCAACGACAATGCCGCAGAGGCTTCCCCCGCCGCAACCGTCGCGGCCCCCGGCATCAGCCGCAAAAAGAAAATCCTCTCCGCTGTCTTTAACATGGCTGCCGGTGCTGCCGTCACCGCCGTTGTGAAGGCTGCCGTTGTTGCCACCATGACCTGGGCTGCGGCCCCTGCCGTTGCCACGCTGCTGGTTTCCTCCCTCGCGGTTGGCATCGCTTCCGCCACCTTCTGCCATATTGGCCAGGTGAACGCGGCGAAGAAGAACAACACCATTGCCCCGAAATTCTGGAGCAAGGCGACTGCCAAGACCGCGGCGAAAAGCTCCGCCTTCGCCCTCGTCGGCGGTGCGCTCTTCCTCGGCTTCCATGAAGGCATCATCCAGAACTGGCTCGGCTTCGGTCACCATGCGGCGACTGTGCCCGCGGTTGTGCCGCCCGTTCCGGTTGAACATGTTGCGCCTGTCGTGGCGGCTCCCGTGGTTGTTCCGGTGGAACATCTCGCGCCTGTCGTCGCTGCGCCCGTGGTTGTGCATTGCGCCTCGCCGGTCGAGCAGTTTACCGACCTCATCAAAGGCCATCATGTTTCTGCACAGGTGACGGATGCGATGCACCGCGCCGCCTCCGGCAATGCCCATGTGGCAGCGCAGGGCGCGAAAGACATGGCCTTCTACGCACAAAACGGCCTCGGCGGCGTGCCGAAGGACCCCAATGTTGCGGTGGAGCTGTTCAAACAGGCAGCGGATGCCGGCAACGTTCAGGCCCGCGTCGATATGCTGTACCTGCAGCACCATGGCCTCGATACCATTGCGGCCGACAAGCAATCCTCCCTCTCCGCCATGAAAGACATCGCGCACAACAGCCGCGCGAGCCATTTCGTGAAAGCGTGGGGCGGCGCCGGCAAAACCCTGCCGCATGTCGACTTCAACACCGATACCATTTTGAAAGGCGTGAAACTGGCCTGCCCAAAGGCATAAGCCGTTAGCACTTTCCAAGCAAAAAGGCCGGAATGCAAATTCCGGCCTTTTTCTATTTGATGAGTTTTTTTACCGTTTCCCAAGACTGCTTGGGCCTGCCCGTATTATCCCGCAGGCCAAGGGTGCAGAGGAAATTCTGGAATTTTGTCTTCATGCCTTCGTCGACCTTTTCAAAGCCGTAGTAATTCATAAAGCCGTTGCAGTCCTTCTCGGAAAAGTCACCAAGCGCGAAAATATTGGCGAATTTAATCTGCTCGTGCTGGGCAATGGCGCCGGTGACATATTTATAAAACTGCGCCTGTTTCAATTCCGATGAGCCTAACAATTCGCCGGTCGGATAGCCGACTTCCTGCAGCAGCACATCATGCGTGCCGGCCGCCTTCACCATGCTGTCGATATGTTCGGAAACGTTTTCAATCGGCAGCGGTTTCAGGTCAATCACGGGGTAATAGGTGAAAATGGCAACTTCGCTGACCTCCAGCAATTTTTGCACAATCGCGGTGCGGCCTTGGCGCAGTCCTTCATAAGTCAGCGTCACACCGACCTTGGCACCGGGCAGCGCATCCCGCGCGGCGGCGGCCGCTTTCTCGAAGAACTTCAGGTAAGCGGGAAGCTCCGCCGGATGCTGCTGGAAATAAACATCTACCTCGTTGCCGATGGAAATGTATTTCGGCGGCACGGGGTTTTGTTCTTTCAACGCCGCCATCAGCGCCTTGAAGCGGGTGATCATGGCAGGGTCATCCCATGCCACATCGTTCAGATCATCCGGCATGTCGCGGCGCGTGGTGTTGATGAGCTGGATGCCGAACAGCACCAGCCAGCCGCGGTCGCCGTCATCCTTCAGGTCGGCCGCCAGCTGCCTGACATTGTATTTGCCTTCCGACGGCTCCAGCTCGTGCCATGTTTTTGATTCCAGACTGGCGGTGACACCCGCATCCTTCAAATCCTGCATCGCCGCCTGCCATTGATCCATGCTGGCGGACGCGCCATTGACCGGATAGGCGGAAATGCCGTATTGCGTGGCGAAGGCGGGCGTTGCTGCGAAAAGAAACAGGAAAAAGACCAATTTTTTAAACATGACCGGCGGCCTGATAATTTGCTAGGTTAAGGAATGCACGACAACCATAGCATTACATTATCGCCCGAAGACCTGCAATCGCGCATCCTGTTCCGCGACCAGCTGATTATCGTGCTCGACAAGCCGCCCGGCATTCCCGTCCACGCGGGGCCAAAGGGCGGCGCGAGCCTCGAGGATTATTTTCCGCAGCTGCAGTTTGACTACAAGGAAACCCCGCATCTCGCCCACCGCCTCGACCGCGACACCAGTGGCTGCCTTGTTCTTGGCCGTAATGAACGTGCCTTGCGCAAAATGGGAAAGCTGTTTGAATCCGGCCGCGTCAAAAAAACCTATTGGGCGATTACGGAGAACCGCCCGCCGGAGATGGAAGGCACCATCAACCTGCCGTTGCTGAAAGTAAAAGCGCCCAAGGGCTGGACGATGCAAGGCTCCACCAGCGGCACCGAAGGCGCGCAGGAAGCCGTGACGGAATACAAGGTTTTGCAAAAACTCCGCAACAACCGCGCGCTGGTGGAGCTGTACCCCAAAACCGGCCGCACGCATCAAATCCGCGTGCATCTAAAATCCATCGGCTGCGCCATCGTCGGCGACTGGCTTTACGGCGCCAACCCCGAGCGTCCGAAGGACGGCGAATTCCCCCTCCTCCACCTCCACGCCCGCAGCATCGAATTCCCGCTGTATGAAGACAAGCCCGCCATCACCGTCACCGCCGAAATGCCGCAGCATATGGCGGACTCGCTGGATTAGGGGTTAAAGTACCAGTAACCAAAATTGAGATAGGCGGCAAAGCTTGTCCACAGCAACGGCGGGATCATCAGGTAGGCGGCTTTGCGCTCCGCACCCCAAGCCTTCACGATAAAGCCGAGCGCGACGAGGTTGAGGACGATAATCCAGACGAACCCCGGCAGCAGTAGATGCGCGGTGAAGAACACAAAGCTCCAGCACCAGTTCAAACCTGTATAAACGCCAAACAACGCCAGAAGCGTATTGCGGTCTTTCCCCGCCGGCATTTTCCACGTCCACCAGCCCGCCGAGGCGATGAGGATATACAGCGACGTCCACACCACCGGAAACAACCAGTTCGGCGGCGACAGCGGCGGTTTGTTGAGCGTCGCATACCACCCCTGCACATCACCCAAAGTCGCGCGACCGATGAAGGCGGAGATGGCTTCGTAAAGAATGATGGTGGCGATGAGGGAGAGGTATTTTTTCATTTGAGTTACCGCGTTGTAAGATGCCGGAGCA
>JBBQWK010000191.1:0-4345 GCA_038210695.1 Alphaproteobacteria bacterium | reverse complement strand
AGGTGTAAAGGATGGTATCTTCCGTGCGCAGGTAGCTGCTCACGCGGCTTTCCAGCTGCTTGTGCAGGTCTTGCGTGCCGCAGATAAAGCGGACGGAGGCGAGGCCGAAGCCGTGACGGTCAAGCGCATCATGCGCCGCGTGGATCAAGCGCGCATGGTTGGCAAGGCCGAGGTAATTGTTGGCGCAAAGATTAATCACATGGCGGTCATCATTGCCCGCCGAATGAACGGTGATATCCGCCTGCTGGGGGGAGACAATAATCCGTTCGGTTTTGAAAAGCCCCTGATCGTGCAGAGCCGCTGTTTGCGCGGCAAGGTGTGTCAGGAGGGGCTGGGCGGTCATGGCGGTATTCCTTTGAAAGCTCAAAGAAACCTAGCACATAACCCATAACCGCCCAAGCGCAGGGTGGATACAGTTACATATGGCAGCTGGCAAGGCCGCGTTTTTCCAGATATTGCTGATGATAATCTTCAGCGATATAAAAGGTCTGCGCGGGCTCGACGATCGTCGCGACCGGCTTTTTGTATTTGCCAGAATCAGAAAGTTGTTTCTTCGACCGTTCGGCGGTTTCCTCCTGCTGGTCGGAATAGGTGAAAATCGCGGTGCGGTACTGCGTGCCGCTGTCAGGGCCCTGACGGTTGACTTGCGTCGGGTCATGCAGGTTCCAGAAGGTTTCCACCAGCGTTTCGTAGGAAATTTCTTCGGGGTCAAATTCGACCAGAACAACCTCTGCATGGCCGGATTCATCCGAACACACATCTTTATAGGTGGGGTTGTCCATATGGCCGCCCATATAGCCGACGGCGGTCATTTTAACGCCCTTCAGCTGGCGGAATTTCGCCTCTACGCCCCAGAAACAACCGGCGCCAAATGCTGCTTTTTCCATTTTATGTTCCTTTTTTCGTTTGCTGGAATTCCAGCACGACTAATCTATCAACAAGATAAGCGTTCCTGCCCTGTAGGCAGTCGCTGTCTTTGTCATTCGAAAAGAGGGCCGATTTGGTTACAGTGCCTATTCGGCCTGTTCGTCTTCGCCATCCACCAGGTATTTGGCGCCAATATGTTTTTCGCCGCGGGCTTCCGCCAGCTTCATCTGCTTGTGCCGTTCGGCGGAGCGGGTTTTGCGCTCTTCCGTCAGGCTATCGTGGCAATGCGGGCAGGCGACGCCGTCGATATACTTCGCATCCTGTTTCCCGGCAGGGCTGACGGGGTAGCGGCAGGAGGGGCAAAGACTGTAGGAACCGCCCGCCAGCCCGTGCGTTACCGCCACGCGCTGGTCAAAGACGAAGCATTCGCCAAGCCATTGTGATTTTTCTTCCGGCGTCGTTTCGAGGTATTTCAAAATACCGCCCTTCAGGTGATACACTTCCTCGAACCCCAGCTTCTTCATATAGGCCGAAGCTTTTTCACAGCGGATGCCGCCGGTGCAGAACATGGCGATTTTTTTATGTTTCGCAGGGTCGAGATTATCCCGCACATAGGCCGGGAATTCGCCGAAGTTTTCCGTGCCGGGATTGACGGCGTTTTTAAAGGTGCCGATTTTGACTTCATAATCGTTGCGCGTATCGATGACGATGGTGTCAGGGTCGGCTATCACCTTGTCCCATTCCGCTGGGTTGAGATAAGTACCCACGGCTTCATTGGGGTCGACCTCCGGAATGCCGATGGTGACAATCTCTTTCTTGATGCGCACTTTCATGCGGTAGAAAGGCTGCGTCGCGGCAGAGGATTCCTTATGCTCTAAATCGCCAAGGGCAGGGATGCCGCGAATTGTGGCCAGCACGTCATCAATGCCGCCGCGTGACCCCGCGATGGTGCCGTTGATGCCTTCATGCGCAATCAGCAGCGTGCCGCAAACCTCCGCCTTGTCACAGGCAGCCTGCAGTTGCGCCTGCAGCGCGGGCAGGCCACTCAGCCGGGCAAATTTATAAAGCGCGGCGACGATGATGGGTGATACAGGGAACATTGCAAAAGTTTATACAACAATAGGGCGTTTCACAGGTGATTTTTCCGTATTTATGGTGTAAATATCTATCTGTTGCAAGCAGTCGTTAAAGGAGACGTTATTTAGTGCCACGCCGCCTTTTCACTTTCGCCATTATCCGCCATGCGATGGAGTTTTACCGCAGCCACCTGTCCACGGTCGGTTTCTCCGCGCTGTTGCTGGGTATTGTCGGCTACGCCTCGAACGAGACGATCCACCTGTTCTACACTTCCATGGCGGCGGTGATTTTGCTGGTGTCGGCGTTCCACATCCTGTTCGGCAACCGTTCCGCATTCTTCAACGTGGTCTTCGCCAATGCGATTACCATTTATCTTTGCTTCTTCACCTTCTTCGTCGATTCCGTTTTTCGCGGCGTTGCGGATAATTACCTCGCCATCGGCTTCCTGATCCCGCTGGTTTGCTACCTCGCCGGCACGGTCTACAAGCGCCGCGAAATTCAGGAGATCATCCAGTCGGAGCAGTACATTAAAGAGGCGGAGTTCGTCCGCTCCTTCTTCTGGCTGATCCCCATGGCGGTCATCGGCGTCGGCGCCTTCGTGCTGCACCAGGTTGACCTGGATAACCCGCAGGTGCTGATCGATGCGCTGCAAAGCCACCTTGCGCTGTCCTTCATCATGGAGATGAGTGCCATCGGCTTTATCGTCTTCTTCGCTTCCCGCGATTTTACGCTGATGATGGTGGATACAGGGGTTCTGTTCAGCGACTTCTTCACCAGCAACGCGCGGCTGATCAAGCCGGCCTTTGCCTTCTTCACTTTTTACTCGATGATTATTGTTATTTTCGCCGCGATTTACCGCATTATCGAGCATCTGTCGGACCTGCACCACTTCCTCGTCCGTGGGGTGCCGCGTGACCTGACGTTTGTGGAAAGCATGTATTTCTCGCTGGTGACCTTGAGCACGCTTGGCTATGGCGACATCGTGCCCATTACCAACGGCATCCGCTTTATTGTCGGGCTTGAAACATTTTTTGGGACGCTGCTGTTCTTCTTCGGCGTCCACGCCATCATCGCGCACCGCCGCGATGATCCTTCCCGCTAACTTACTGGGATTTTGACGCGGTTCTCGGCATGATCTGCAGGTCAAACAGGCAGCGCGCGGCGGAGCTGGTGCCGTTCGATCCTGCCTCCGTCGCCATGATCTTGTCGCCTTCCTGCGGCTGCGCGCTGGAGCACAGCTTGTAGGTCACCAGTTCGTTGTGGGGCTTTACGGTGCAGGCGCTGCCGGCTGCGGGGCTGCTGGTGTTGTGCGGGCGGCGGTTCTGTACATTCACGGAAATATGCATCTCGATAATAACGATGGTGGAGGGCGTGCCATCCGAAAACGGGGAGCGCACGACTTTTTTCATGTCGGCGACGGTGCCGATGATATCGCAGGAACTGTCGGGCCGCGCCATGACGACGCGTTCATCCGCCAGCGCGGCGGGCACGGCGAAACACCATGACAGCAGTGCCATGGTCAGAAGCAGTCGAAGCTTGTGCGGAAATCCCACCGGTAGGTCCTTTGCCCTTGCCCTACCAGCATATCGTTAAATGGTTATTATTCGATTATTGCAAATTATGCAGTAATATCAGGCGCTAAGCCTTCATTCCCGTCTGGGCGCGGAAGAGGGGGCGGTTCGGCTTTAAATCTTCCCCCGGCAGGAAGCGCTGGATGAGCTTGGCGTAATGGTTGATCTGGTCGTTGCGCGCGACCCAGGACTGTTCTTTCGTTTGCTTGTCGATGAAGACAGGATCAAAGCCTTTTTCCTTCATCTCCTGCCAGTGGTCGAGCAGCTTGAGCTCTGAGCGGGTGACGGGGCTTTTGTCGCCCGTCGCGCCATATTGCTGTGACATACGGATGCGGCCGTACAAATCTTGCAGATATTCCTGCGGGAAAGCCCCGATAGGGGCGCGGAGGCCGGCATCAATCAGCCCGCTGACAGCGCCTTTCAGGTTGCTGGCGCGGTGGCCATCTGCCAGCTGCATCATGATGGTGTAGTTGACACGGTCAAGCTCGGTCTTGCCGCTTTTCATGTCCGTTAGCTCGCCTGCAAAGCGGGTGGTGACAAACTTGTTGATAGTGTCGCCATTGGCCAGTTTTCCTTGCGCTGAATCAATGCGGTCAGGGTGGCGCAACGGCTGGAAGGTTTCGGCTTCGACAACACCTTTGGTCTTGTACTTGCCATAGGGGCTGGCGGTCGGGACAGACGGCAGGGGTTCTTTTTCCAGCACGGGCAGGTCAAGCAGCTTGCCCTTGTCCGTGCCGGGGATCAGGACTGAAAGGTTCTTCTTCAAGGTTTCGAAATGCACCATGACGGAAGGCGCGGAAGCAAGCGCGGCGTCCGACCCCACATCAAAG
>JBBQWK010000190.1:0-4391 GCA_038210695.1 Alphaproteobacteria bacterium | reverse complement strand
GCCACTGGTATTGGGAAGCCGACCAGCCCAGCCTTGAATGGTCTGACCAGATTTACGCGATTTTCGGCGTCGAGAAAGACAAGTTCAAGCCGACCGTCGACAGCGTCTCCGCCATGCTGCTGAAGCGCGACCTTGGCCGCATTTCGAAAATCTTTACGCGTGCCTATATCCGCAAACGCGATTACGAACTTGAATTCTCTGTCTGCCGCCCGACCGGCGGCGTGCGCTATGTGCGCTGCGAAGGCCGCTGCAAGGTCGACCCGAAATCCGGCAAGGTTGAAGCGCTGTTCGGCATCATGCAGGACATCACCGAACGCACGCTGCACGAAAAACAATTGCGCGAAGCGAAGGAAGCGGCGGAAAGCGCCTATGCTTCCAAAACCCGCTTCCTCGCCAACATGAGCCACGAGCTGCGCACGCCGCTGAACGCCATCATCGGCTTCTCGGAAATGATCCAGCGCCAGCTGCTTGGCCCCATGGGCAATGCCCGGTATCTCGATTATATCGGCGGCATTCACCAGTCCGGCGAACATCTGCTCGACCTTATCAACGACATTCTCGATATGTCGAAAATCGAAGTCGGCAAATACGAACTGTATGTCGAAGAATTGAACCTCGGCAAAATCATCCGCCTTGCCATCCACATGGTTGAAGGCCGCGCGCATGAAGCGCAGGTGAAGCTGGTTGCCGACGATATTCCCGATGATGTGCACATCATGGCCGACCGCCGCGCCGTGATGCAGATTTTGCTGAACCTGATGTCCAATGCCGTCAAATTCACCAAAGCCGGCGGCACGGTGGATATCCGCTGCTTCCGCGAGCTCGGCGGCGTCGCCATCGTCGTCAGCGATACCGGCGTTGGCATTCCGAAGGAAAAAATCCATATCGTGACGCTGCCGTTCGAACAGGTCAGCTCCGAATTCACGCGCAACCACGAAGGCTCCGGCCTTGGCCTTGCCATCACCAAGGACCTCATCGAGTTGCACGGCGGCACGCTCGATATTGACTCCGAAGTCGGCGTCGGCACCATCGTCACCGTGCTGCTGCCGGACAAAGTGCCGGAAAGCAAAAACGTCAAGCGCGTCGATGCGCCCGAGCCGCGCGTCAAGGCCTTCGAGCCTGCCGAGTAAATTCAACGCCTCTGCTGCGCTGCAACAGCATCTTCGCGCTTTATCCCGCGCGGAATCGGCTGTACATTAAACGCTCAAAACATCATCAGAAGGAACGGGATCGCTATGCAGCGTCACGGCATTATCGTCAGCCCCGAAGGCGGGCTCGGCGCGACCTTTAACCCCGCGGCCATCAAGCTCGACGACGGCCGTCATATCCTCCTCGTCCGCTCCGTGCCGAAAGGCTACGAGAAGCTGGGGCCCGTCAACCAGTTCGACAATAACTACACCTCGCACATCAGCCAGTGGGAATCCCGGAAGCCCGAAGAAGGCTTCAAGCTGGTGAATGAAAAAGCCATCGGCCCCGGGGACAGCTTTGACAAGTTTGGCGTGGAAGATCCGCGCATTACCAAAATCGGCGACACCTATTATATTTTCTACACATCTCTGGCGATTGGTCTTGGCGAAGCCAATGCGGGTGACGGCGTGCGCATCGCCATGGCCAGCACGAAAGATTTCGAAACCTACAAAAAGCACGGCGTCATCGGCCCCGACCGCCGCTCCAAAGCCGGCGTGCTGTTTGAATCGGAAGGCGAGCTGTTCTTCATGTGGAAGGACGAGGCGCATGCGGAACGCACCATGATGTCCCGCGCACCGGAAAATTTCGAAGACGCCGCCGAATGGCAAAAGTTCTGGAAGACCCGCGACATTGATGCGGACCAGTTGCTGGGCCCGCAAAAAAACGCGCATGAAGGCCTCGGCGTTGAACCCGGCGCGCCGCCGATTGAAATCGAGGAAGGTCTGCTGCTGGCCTATTCCAGCATCTCATCCGACTTCCACTGGACGATCAGTCTTCTGTTGCTCGACAAAAAAGACCCGTCCATCGTCCTTGCCAAATCCGACCTGCCGTTTTTAACGCCGACGGAGCCTTATGAGGTGAAGGGCGACGTCAACAACGTGGTCTTCCCCTGCGGCGCGCTGATTGACAAAGGCCGCCTCTACGTCTACTACGGCGGCGCCGATACGGTCTGCGCGGTCGCCAGCGAAAGCATGGACGAAGTGCGCAAATCTCTGAAGCCGGTTAAGCCAGCTGGGCCTAAAATTTAAATAGTTTTATTTTAAGCCGTTTTCGCTTCATCCTGCTCGAACTTCAGCAGGGCGGCGGTTTCTTCTTCGATGTCCATGCAGGCCTGCAGGCCAGAGCGGTAATCGGGGTAGAGCAGGCTGACGCCGAGTTTTGTTTTTATCTTGTCGTTGCGGACGCGTTTGTTGTCTTTGTAAAAGCTGCGCACGATGGGGGCCATTTCGGCCTGGTCGAATAAGGTGACCGGCGGCGCGTCGATGCCGATGAGGTTGCAGGCGAAGGTGACGACCTCGTTGCTCGGGCTCGGCAGGTCATCCGCAAGGTTGTAGATTTCGCCGGGCTTTGGCTTATTCATCGCGGCAATCAGCACCTGCACGATATCTTCCACATGAATGCGGTTGAAGACATGCCCCGGCTTGTCGATGCGGCGGGCGGTGCCGGCGCGGACGGAATCAATCGCGCTGCGCCCCGGACCGTAAATGCCGGAGAGGCGGAAAATTTCCAGGGGCAGTCCTTCGTTCACCTGCAGTGACTGCCATTGCTGCTCCGCGCGCACGCGAATTGATCCGCGCCGGCTGGTCGGTTCAAGGCCCGAATTTTCATCGACCCAGCCGCCATCCTGATTGCCGTAGACGCCGGTGGTGGAAAGGTAGCCGACCCATTCAAGGTTCGGCATCTGCGCCAAATCCGCGCCGTGATGTTCCGCGACAGGGTCGCCATCCGCGCCGGGCGGCACGGAGAGCAATACGTGCGTCACATCATGAAAGGTATGAAACGGGTCGGTAATGCTGTGGTTCTGGTCATACAGCATGGCCTCGATGCCGGCCTGCTTCATGAAAACTTTCTTTTCGGGGTCCGTCGTGGTGCCGGCGATTTTCCAGCCAAAACCGCGCAAACGCTCCGCCACGAAGCTGGCGGTATAGCCATAGCCGAAGCAGAACAGTTTTTTGTCGCGGGATGCGGGTTCGATGCTGTGTTTTGTTTCCGCCATGACCAAACCCACCAATAAAATCAGAAATCGAGGTTCTGGTAGTGGCTGGGCGGGGAGAAGCCGGGAATGACATCATCCAGCAGGGGCTTGAACGACGGGCGCGATTTTATGCGGGCGTACCAGTCCTTCGCGGCCTTGTGCTCTTCCCACGGCACATCGCCGATATAGTCGATGGCGGAAAGATGCGCGGCGGCGGTGACGTCGGCCAGCGAAATATCTTCGCCCGCCAGCCAGCGGCGGCGTTCGGTAAGGAAGCCGATGTAATCGAGGTGGTAGTGGATGTTGGCGTGACCCGCGCGGATGGAGGGGCCGTGCGGCTCCCCCATTTTCAGGAAGCGCTTCATCATTTTTTCGCCGACAAGGTTTTCCGTCACTTCCGAATTGAACTTATGGTCGAACCAAGCGACAAGGCGGCGCGTTTCCGCGCGCTGCAGCGGGTCGCGGCCCATGAGGTCGTTCGTATTGTATACCTCGTTCAAGTATTCCGAGATGACCTGGCTGTCGGTCAAAATCGTGCCGTCGGGTTCGATCAAGACGGGCACGTCGCCGGCAGGGTTGATGGCGAGGAATTCCGTGCGGCGTTCCCAGACTTTTTCAATCTTCAAATCGAAGTCGAGCTTCTTTTCGGCGAGCGCAATGCGCACTTTCCGCGAAGCAGGATGCAGCCATAGGTGATACAACGTTCTCATTGCGTTGAATCTACTGGACGAATCGCTTCTCTACAAACTTAAAAGCATTACGGTGTTTTGGGCGCGGCACCGGAGGGCGGGGTTGCCAGCATATCGTTCTTGTTTTCTTCCGTCTGGTCTTCTTTTTTCGGCTCGGGCGCGGGTGCGGCGGCGTCGGCAAGGGCGGTGAGCTTGATCTCCACGGGCACGTCATTTGCAATAACGCTTGGATCTGCCCAATCGCCCTGGCCAATCTGGAATTTGGAGCGGTCGAGGGTAATCTTGCCGGTCATCACAGCTTTGTCTTTACCAGAGTCTTTGCCCTTGGCGACTTTCGAAATATCGAGGGTGAAGGGCAGGGTAATGGTTTGCGGTGTGCCGCGAATTGTCAGAGTCGCTTCGGCGCTATAGGCATTGTCGCCGGTCTTGGTGATCTTGTTGGTTTCGAATCGCGCGGTCTGGAACTGCGTCGTGTCAAAAAAATCGCTGCCGAGCAGGTTCTTGTTGCGGTCGGTGTCCTTGGCGTCGATGGAAAGCAC